>DNOU01000025.1:0-1455 GCA_003501835.1 Anaerolineaceae bacterium
GCTGAATTCAGAGGAGAAGCAGTACGTGGTGGTGGAGACCGCCCGACGCCTGTCTCCACTCGGCATTGACATTCTCAAAGCCGAATTTCCGCTGGATATTCATGACCCCGCTGAATCACGTTGGGCAGCAGCCTGCAAAGCGATCACGGAGGCAAGCATTACACCCTGGATCCTGCTTTCAGCTGCAGTGGATTATGGTACCTTCCTGCGCCAGGTGGTGACAGCCTGCAACGCCGGTGCCAGCGGCATCGCCGTGGGTCGCGCTGTGTGGCAGGAAGCTGTGACCATGGGTATCGAAGAGCGCAACACATTCCTGGGTTCGGCAGCGGCTGATCGGTTGACCCGGCTGACCTCACTCTGTACTGCTCTTGCCAGGCCCTTTACCGATTTCTATGAAGCCCGTGCGCCATTTGATTGGTATCAAAACTATTAATTCACCATGCAATCCGGATCATTGAGCTGGGTTCGACCTCTTTATTTTGTGTACTACGCTGCTGCAGCAGTCCTCAGCCCATTCCTGGTCATTTATTACCAGGAGCTGGGTCTTAAGGGATCGCAGATCGGTGTGCTGGCGGGCCTCCCAGCCCTGGTCAGCGTGGTGAGTGGGCCTATCTGGGGAGCTTTCTTTGACCGAACCAGCAGGAAGAGGCTCACTCTGCTCCTGGCGATCGC
This sequence comes from Anaerolineaceae bacterium, assembly GCA_003501835.1. Classification (GTDB taxonomy): domain Bacteria; phylum Chloroflexota; class Anaerolineae; order Anaerolineales; family Anaerolineaceae; genus UBA6107. The sequence continues at coordinate 673 of DNOU01000025.1, forward strand.
GGGAGCCATCCTTCTGGGTCTGGCGATTTCCCGTTTTAATTCCTTTACCCTCCTCATTCCAGTAGTGACGCTTTTCGCCTTTTTCTCCTCCACGATTCCCCCCCTTGTGGACAGTACGACCATGGCAGAGCTTGGCGGGCAAAAGCAAAAGTATGGTCAGTACCGCATGTGGGGAGCCATCGGCTGGGGGGTCTTTGGACCCATCATCGGCTGGTTGATCGAGGTTTTCAGTATCCAGGCTTCATTTTGGACCTACGCGGTTCTGATGGCCGTGGGGTTTCTGATCGCCCTGCGAATTCCGGTCAGCGGATCGCTTGGGTCGCCCTCTGGAGGTGTTCTGCATCAGTTTCTGGCAGATCGGCGCTGGCTTCCCTTTCTGGGGTTTGCATTTGCTTCCGGCATGGTCCTTTCGATAATCAGCAACTTTATGTTCATCTACCTGCGGGATCTGGGTGCCAATGAGTTTACCCTGGGGTGGACCCTGACTGTGGCTACCCTTTCAGAAATCCCCGTTTTATTTTTTTCAAATCACCTGCTCAAGCGCTGGTCGCCAACACAATTAATGCTGGCAGCCATTTTTCTCTTCGCCCTGAGAAGCTTTGCCTATACTCTGATCGATGCGCCCTGGATGGCTCTTTTGATCCAGCTTTTGCATGGTTCCACCTTTTCCTTGATGTGGATCGCCGGGGTCTCATATGCTGATGCCATTTCCCCTGCCGGGTTGCATGCCACTGCGCAGGGTCTGTTTTCAGGGGTGATGATGGGAGTGGGTTCGGGGGTGGG
>DNOU01000025.1:1560-2861 GCA_003501835.1 Anaerolineaceae bacterium
TGAAGGTGGGTTTTATTGGCCGCTGTGGCGACGATGCCTTTGGAAGCTTCATGTTGGAGGCGATGCAAAAGGCGGGCATTGATACCCGCCCAGTGATCATCGTGCCGGGAGGCTCCACGGGTTTGAGTGTCATCCTCGCCAAGGGGAATGACCGCGCCATCCTGACTCACCCGGGTCTCATTCCCACCCTCACAGCCGAGGAAATCACGGATGACCTGCTCAACCGATCACGGCACCTGCATGTGGCATCCTATTTTCTGCAAAAAGCGCTGCAGCCGGGGATACGGCATCTGTTTGACCGGGCGCGGGGAATGGGTCTGACCACCTCATTGGATACCAATTATGATCCCTCCGAAGAATGGCAGGGTGTTCATGAATTGCTTTCGGTGACCAATGTGTTCCTGCCCAATGAAGTAGAGATTTGTTCTTTGACAGCAGGCGACCATGTTGAGCAGGCAATCCAAAAATTGGCTGACCGTGTGGAGACTCTGGCTGTCAAGCAGGGTGCGGGTGGTGCCATTGCCGCCAGAGATGGGGAGCAGGTGAGGGTGAAAGCGCTTTCCGTGAGGGTTCAGGATACCGTCGGTGCCGGGGATAATTTTGACGCCGGGTTCCTCTACGGCTATCTCCATCACTGGTCGTTAGAAGAATCACTGCGCCTGGCGGTGGTTTGCGGTGGTTTATCCACCCGGGTGGCGGGTGGGACAGACGGTCAGCCCACCCTGGCAGAAGCCAGAACCTGGATGAAAAGAATCCCTGAGATCTGAGGAAATCGCGATGGATATTCTGGATACCCTGATTAAGGATCAAAAATCTGGTCATCCGCGGGGGATACCATCGATTTGCTCCGCCCATCCCCTTGTCCTCGAAGCCGTTTTCAAGCAAGCCTTGAAAACCGGCAATCGGGTATTGATCGAAGCCACCTCCAACCAGGTCAACCAGTTTGGGGGATATACAGGAATGAAGCCTGCAGATTTTTACCAATTCGTGGGGGGGATGGCGGATGCTTTGGGATTTCCGCGTGAACGGCTGGTACTGGGCGGGGATCACCTGGGACCGCTTCCCTGGGTTTCTGAGACCGCCGAAAAAGCCATGACAAATGCCAGGGAGCTGGTCAGTGCATACGCCCTGGCCGGGTTCAGGAAGATCCACCTGGATTGCTCGGTTCACTGTGCGGATGATCGAGATCTATCGTCTGAGATCATGGCTGCACGCACCGCAGAGCTGGCAACTGTGGTGGAGAGTACCTGCCGTGAAGCAGGGTTGCCTTTTCCAAAGGTTGTGATTGGCACAGAAGTTCC
>DNOU01000098.1:0-2454 GCA_003501835.1 Anaerolineaceae bacterium
CCCAGGTCCTCAACCAGCCCTGGGGGGTGACACCTACGAACGAATGAGGGAACGCGGCTGCCAATTCGGGATCGAGCTCCTGCGCGACTGGACCCAGATGCACAAGGGGCGTATTCCGCCACTGGGCTGGAATATCTTCAGGGGTGAGCAGCACTGCCCGGTGATGCAGGTGCTGCGTCCGAATCCCTTCAGAGTAGCGGTTCTCGAAGGTGGTCGACCAGGGTGAATCTTTGCGGATCACCTGGATACCTGCGAGTTCGGGAAGCGCCAGGTTGGGAGCACAGGCGGTGACCACACCCACGCGCAATCCAAGGGCGGCGGCTGTCAACGCTGAATACGCTGCCGTACCTCCCAGCGCGTAGCCACCAGGAATGACATCCTGTGTGACATGCCCGATCACCAGGTAATCGATGGGTTCAATGAGGGCGATCTCTTTCATCCAAAAACCTGGTCTAGGGATGGGTGCCAAAATCCCGGTCAAAGGGGATCAGTTCATCATCGGCAGTCGCAGGCTCGCCACGCATTCCTGCCACCGGGGTTCCGCAATACGGACAAAGGTTCCAGGGGAGTTCAATCATCTTCCCGCAGTGGTCGCAGACCTTTTTCAAGCGGGTATGACAGTTGGGGCAGGCCACCCAATCGAGCTGCACACGGCGGTTGCAGCCCGGGCAGACCGGGGCATCTTCCACCGTCTGGAGCAAGGCTTCTTCCTCGAGGGTGCGCTGATACTCCTCCTCGAGCGTGCGGGAGGGGCGCAGGATGAGGTAGATGAGGATGCCCGGGAGAAAGAGCAGCACGGCGATGATCACCGCCAGGATGCGCATGAAGGGGTCGCGGGTGCGCGAACGAATATCGCGGTACACCCAAAAAATGAGGCTCAACCAGAGTGCCGCCACGAAGGCAGCCCCGAAGCCGGTCAGGAATACGGTCAATTGCTTGATTAAGGCAGGATCGATGGTCATAGAACTCTCCCATTGAAAGATTATAGCATGGATGAAAATGCTGTGAGCGTTTGCGGTTGCGCTGCGGGGTTCTTTATACTATAAAAAAGGGAAATTCCATTGAGGAGCGCATGATGGTCAGAGAGACACCTGCCACTTACCGCATCACCGACATGCTGGACGAGGAAAGACCGCGCGAAAGGCTGGCTGCTGCCGGGGCGGGGTCGTTGAACAAGGCGGAGTTGATCGCCATCCTGCTGAGGGTGGGCATGGAGGGCGAGAATGCCATCCAGCTCGCCAACCGCCTGCTGCTGGAAATGCACGGGCTGATCGGCATCCAGCGGGCATCGTTTTCAGAGTTGTGCAGCTTCAAGGGTCTTGGACCTGCCAAAGCCGCCCAGTTGAAAGCCGCCATCGAACTTGGAAAACGAATGATCGAGGAGGGTATGGACCCGGCAACCCCCATCAGCTCACCTGCCCAGGCGGCTGACCTGGTGCGCTACGAAATGCAGGGTCTGACCGAGGAACACCTGCGGGTGATCCTGCTCGATACCCGCAACCGAAAGATCGATATTGACCCGGTGAGCAAGGGTTCGCTCAACACAGCGCATGTGAGGATCGGTGAGCTTTTCCGGGCAGCCGTACAGCGCAACGCAGCCTCAATCATCATGGTGCACAACCATCCCAGCGGCGACCCCATGCCCAGCCCCGAGGACGTGGCGCTCACCCGCGGCGCGGTACAGGCCGGCAAGCTGCTGGACATCGAGGTGCTGGATCACCTGGTGATNNTGGCGAGGTAGCTCAATGGTGGAGCAGTGGACTCATAAGCCATTGGATGTGGGTTCAAATCCCACCCTCGCCACTTTGTGTTTAAATTGTCAATGCATTGGCCGTGGGTTTACTGACTTCGTCAGCACTTCGCAAATCCCACCCTCGCCACAGTTTATAACGTAGGGTGCGTTCGATTTTGAACGCACCATTGCTATTCCGCCCATGCGTAACATGCGTTCGATTTTGAACGCACCATTTACCCCACATTCTTGTCAAGAAAATGTATTTTTAAAAGGGCATATAATTAACCCATGCCTCAATATCGACGATCAAAGCTGGAAGGGGGGACTTTTTTCTTTACTTTGGTCACCTACAACCGCCTTCCCATTCTGACTGGTGATACGGCTCGTGAATTGCTTCATGAAGCCTGGCTAAACGTCTGCGCACGGTATCCATTTGAGACGCTGGCGGTTTGTCTGCTGCCGGATCACCTGCATGCCATCTGGCGCTTACCTGAAGGTGATTCAGATTACCCGGTTCGGTGGAAGGAGATCAAGCGTTGGTTCACAAGGATGTATCTCTTGAAAATCGGGCCTGGAATGGAGCGAAATGAATCACGTCAAAAGCGGAAAGAGGCAGCAATCTGGCAACATCGTTTTTGGGAGCATACCATCAGGGACGAGCAGGATTTGCTCGCTCACATGGATTACATCCATTACAATCCGGTCAAGCATGGGTATGT
>DNOU01000098.1:2496-5707 GCA_003501835.1 Anaerolineaceae bacterium
TGGTGCGTTCAAAATCGAACGCACCCTACGATCTGCCGAAGGTCATTGCGAGGCGGTTTTTGCCGAAGCAATCCCCAAAACATTGCCATGCATGGAGAGCGTTAGATTTGAACGCACCTTTTCGATTGAATTGCTATCGCAGCCCTTCGGCAACACAACAAATTCTTATCTCGTATGCCGGTCTATCGACGAGGTCAGGTGCGCGCCAAAAAAGATGATGGATCCGTTCAGATAGATCCATGCCAGCAGGGCAATGATCTTTCCCAGTGAGCCGTACACAATTTCATAGTTGGCCATGCCGCTGCCGAGGTAAGCATTGAACCCAAGGGTGATGCCTTGCCACAAGGTGGCGGTGAACAATGCTCCGATGAGCGCTGCACGTTTCTTCACTTTGATCTGTGGCACCAGGTAGTACAACCCATAGAAAATGGCCACCCGCAACACGTTGGGGATGACGGTGGTGGTGAGGGTGGAGGATAGGAGGTTGCTCAGCCCCAGTCCCTGCATGTCAAGCCCCAGGTTGCTGAGGAGATTCGAGAAGGTGATCGAGAACGAGGAGAGGATCAGCAAAATCGCCAATGCCCCAATGATGGCAAGAGATGCCAGGCGCATGCTGATGAAGCTGTGCGGGGCGGCGGCCGGCCATGCGGAATTAACGTTGCGGATGAGGGTGGTAAAGACCGAGGTGGATGACCAGATCAAGCCCAGCAGTGCCAGGATGGAAACCGTGCCTCTCTGGGCAAAGACCACCTGGATGTTGGCAAGGATGAAGTCCTGGGAGACGGGAATGATTCGCGGTAGCAGGGCGATCAACTCCTGCTCGACGACGGTCCTGTCCACCAGGTAGGAGCCGATACCCACGAAGCTGAGAATCAGGGGGAAGAGCGAGAAGAGGGTGTAGTACGCCAGGCTGGCAGACGCCTCGGCACCCTTGGCATTGGAAAACGTCAAAAGCGCGCCTTTGACAATGCGAAAGACGAGCTGGAACGCGCTTTGAATGCCGACAAGGAGGTTATAGCGCACTCCCGCCGGTGTAAGGGTGACGCGTTTTCTTTGTCCCATGGTCCTCATTTACCCAGAAAACAACCTCCATTAAACCATGAAATCGAGGTTTAATGCATCATTCGTACCCTCGGTACCGGGTCAGGCTGCTTCTTTACTGACCGTTTCGTTCTTTTCCGCAAAAGGATCAAAAGCCTCTTCCATCTGATGACGGAACTGTTTGGTATAGAGTTGGTAGTACTTGCCGCGCAAATGCAGCAGCTCCTGGTGAGTGCCCATCTCGGCGATGCGGCCCTGCTCAATGACCAGGATGCGGTTGGCTTTCTTGATGGTCGAAAGCCGGTGGGCAATGACAAAGCTGGTGCAGCGGGCGAGCAGGTTTTCCATGCCCTTCTGGATGAGTGCTTCGGTGAGCGTATCCACCGAGCTGGTGGCCTCGTCCATGACAAAGACCTCGGGGTTGGAGAGGATCGCCCGTGCCAGGCTGATGAGCTGTTTCTGTCCCACGGAAAGCAGGTTGCCGCCCTCACCGACCTCCTCGTCAAATTGCCTGGAGAAGCGCATGATGAAATCATACGCGCCAACCAGTTGGGCTGCCGCGATCACCTCCTCATCCGAGGCATCCAGGCGCCCGTAGCGGATGTTCTCGCGGATGTTTCCAGAGAACAAATGCGGGGTCTGCAAAACCACTCCGATGCGCGATTGGATGGCCAGCTGCGAGAGTGTGGTGTAATCCCGCCCGCCGATAAAGATGCGTCCGGATTGGGGTTCGTAAAAGCGGCAGAGGAGATTGACAATGGTTGATTTCCCGCCGCCGGTGGGTCCAACCAGAGCGATGGTCTCGCCGCGTCGCACATGCAGGCTGAAATCTTCGAGCACAGGCTCGTCGTTGTCGTAAGCGAAGGTGACATGATCAAAAATGATATCGCCGCGGATGGATCCCGGATCAATCGCCCTGGGGTGGTCGGAGATCTCCGGGCGGGCATCGATCAGCGAGAACATGCGCTCAGCCGAGGCAATCGCCTGCTGCATATCGGAGAACACACGCGCCAGGTCCTGGATAGGCCACATCATCGAGGTGACGTAAGCTGCGAATGCAGAAATTCCTCCGATGGTTATGGCACCGCTCTCTGCCTGATACCCTCCATACCAGACGATGGCACCCAGGGCAATGGCGGCGGTTAACTGCACGGTGGGCAGGAAGAGTGCGCTCAACCAGCTGGCGCGGTAGCTGTGACGGTACATCTCGTCGGTCAGCAGTTTGAATTCCTCGAGGTTGCCTTTCTCCCGCCCGAGTGCCTTGACCACCCGCACACCGCTGATATTTTCATTGAAAGCACCGACGATTTTTGAGTTCATACGCCGGGTTTGGCGGTACTCACCCAGGATGCGCTTGCGGAATTCCATTGCCAGGATGAACATGATTGGCAGCGTTGCGAATACGATCAAAGCCAGCCGCCAGTTGATGATCACCATGAAGATCATCGAAGTGAGGATGTTCATGACGGCCCAGGTGGAGTCCACCAATCCCCAGGTGACCAGATCTGCCACGCGCTCCGAGTCAGATGTCACACGCGACATGATCCAACCCACAGGGGTCTTGGAGTAGTACGAAAGCGAGAGCGACTGCAGGTGGTTGAACATCTGACGTCTCAGGTCATAGCGTACCCGCTCACCTAGGATGCCGGCGAGATAGACAAAGCTAAAAACGCCGCCCGCCTGGATCACCTGGACGCTGGCATAAATGACCATGATCTGCACCAGTGCCTGGGCATTCTGTTGCATGATGCCCAGGTCGATGATCTGCTTGCTGAGGTATGTGAAGATGGCGTCCATTGCCGAAACGAGCGCGATGGTCACCAGGAAGCCGATCACCCATTTGATATGGGGGACGATCAGGCTGAGAATGCGTTTGAAGGTTTTCCCGTTGAACTGGGTTTGAAACTCTTCTTCTTCAAAATAATCATCCGGCACTGGAAATCTCCTTCTCCAGTTCATCTTCGATGCGTGTCTGGATGTTAAAAATGCGCTGGTAAATCCCATCCTGTTTGACCAGGTCAGCATGCCGACCTCGTTGAACAATTTGACCCTTGTCCATCACCAGGATCAGATCAGCGTTCATGATGCTCTGGATACGGTGGGCGATGATAAAGGTGGTGCGGTCGATCATCAGGTTCTCCAGCGCACCACGGATCTCTGCTTCAGTCTC
>DNOU01000098.1:5778-10519 GCA_003501835.1 Anaerolineaceae bacterium
TGGCTGCCCGCTCCACTTCCTCCTGTGAAACCTCGCGGTCAAGTCCGTAGGTGATATTCTCGCGGATGCTGCGCGAAAAGAGGAAGGGCTCCTGTTCCACAATACCGATCTGCTGGCGCAAGTATTTGCGCGGGTACCGATTCAATTCGATGCCGTCCAGGAGAATTCTGCCTCCGGTGTAATCAAAGAAACGCGGCAGCAGGTTCACCAGGGTGGTTTTGCCAGATCCGGTCGAGCCGAGCAGGGCGATCACCTCTCCGGGATTGCAGACAAAAGAAATATCATCCAGGGTTTTTTCACCGGGCTCATACTCAAACGAAACATGCTCAAAATCCAGCCTGCCCTTCACCGGTGTCTCAGGGTGGACTTCACCTTCCTCGAGGGGTTCGCGCTTTTCCTTCAGAATATTGCTGACACGGTCGTAGGAAACCAAACCGGTTGAAGTCTGAACGATCAGCCTGCCCAGATTGCGCATGGGCCAGATGATCCAAACCACCAGACCGGTGTAGGCGATGTAGGTTCCCACCGAGATTTCTCCGTTGATCGCCATCATGGCTCCGATGAGATAGCCTGCAAGCATCTGAAAACCGCAGATCAGGTCGGAAACCGGCCAAAAGATAGCCTGAATGCGCAGCAGGTTTCTGCCGCGGACAAATTTCTCCCAGTTGTCCTTTTCGAATTTGTCAATCTCGTACGACTGGCGGGCAAATGCTTTGACCACCCGCACACCGGTAAGATTTTCCTGCAGGGTGGTGGAAAGGGTGGCTTCCTGCTCCTGGTAAGCTTCGTATGCTTTGGCAACTTTACGGAAGAAAAAGGTGGATACCCCAATAATCACCGGGACGGCGATGATGGAGTAAAAGGCCAGCTTGACATTCAAGGACAGCAGGGCGGTGAAGTTGATGATGAAAAGCAGGATGATGCGCCCCACACTGATTGCCTGGTCAGCATAGAAGCGGCGCACTGCATCCACATCAGAGGTGGAGCGTTGGATCAACTCACCGGTCTGCATTTTCGAATGATAAGAAAAGCTGAGATGTTGGATATGATCGAACAGGAAGTTGCGCAGCCGGCGGGTGATGCCTTCTGCTGTGAAGGCTGCCAGCCGACCACTGAGGAAAGAAAACGATCCTTCGATGACTGCCAGCAGGATAAATCCCAGGGCAATCAGCCAGAGGCTGACCGGGCGCACATCCGTCACGAAATAGCTGTCGACAAAGTACTTGAGCAGCAGGTAGGTGCTGGTCTTGGCTGCTGCTGAAATACCCAGGCTGAGGGTTGCGCCGATGTACGGCAGACGAAACCCTCTCATCATCTTCCACAACCCCGACAGGCGGTTTGCGGAAACCGTCTGGGTGAGGTCAAATTCCTTGGATCTTGCTTTCAATGATGCTTCGGCGTTCACTTTTTACCTTTATCGTTGCTGGAATCAATGGATCAAATTACAGGTTGACATGAGGGACAGATAAAACTGCTGGTTCCCCCGGTTTTGATTTTTGTGATCGGGGTCTGGCAGATCGGGCAGGGCTGACCTTCGCGATAGCCGACCAGTATATCCTCCATGAGAAAGCCGCCTTTTTTCCCGTCAAGCCCGGATTCATAAAACGCGCCGCCCTTGTCCATACTGGTACGCAGCCCTTTTTGCATCCCGGCGAATAAATTACGGATTTCTTCTTCGGTGAGGCTGGAGATCATCCGCTGAGGGTGAAGCTTAGCCAGAAAGAGGATATCATGAATGTAGGCATTGCCAATGCCGGCGATCCTGGTTTGGTCAAGCATGAATGCTTTCAGGCGTCCTTTCTGGCTGAGGATCAGCGCAGTGAATTCAGGTTCTGTCAGTTCCAGGGCATTCTGCCCCAATTTTGCGGTCAGCACATGCTGGTCAAGCGCATCCAGACCTGCGAAATGAGCATACCCGAACCACCAGAAATTGATCGCCAGGCAGGAGCCGTCGGTAAAGTCCACGATCAGGCGGTATTTCTCCGGAAGATGCCTGCGATCTGTCAGCAGCAGTTCGCCTCCCATGCCCATGTTCAAAAGCAGCCAGCCGCGGTTGGTTTGTCCTTCAATCCACTTGCCGCGTTGGAAAAATTTCTCGAACCGGCTGCCGGAAAGTGAACTGGTGAACCTATCCGGAGGAAGATTGAGGCATTTGGGTTGCGTGGCTTCGACCGCCTGGATAACTTTTCCGACCAATAAACGATTCATCTCTGCCGTGCGGCAGGCAATTTCCGGATATTCGGGCATAGTGTGCTCCTTTGCTCACCTGGCACAAATATTCTATCATACTCCGCCCGATTAAAACTTTCTTGCTATTTCTCTTGCATTCAACAAATAACACTTTTATAATGTAATCACTATACTCATTCCGGAGGGAGGTAACAATGGCTGGCGTAATATATGACCATGTGGTCAAAAAATTTGGTGATTTTACAGCAATTCAAGATTTGAACCTGGATGTTAAAGACAAGGAATTCCTGGTTCTCGTTGGTCCTTCTGGCTGTGGTAAGACAACAGCTCTCCGCTGCCTCGCAGGTTTGGAGGAAATTACGGAAGGACAGGTCATCATCGGTGACCGCGTGGTCAATGATGTGGCACCCAAAGATCGCGACATCGCCATGGTGTTCCAGTCCTATGCGCTTTATCCGCACATGACCGTATTTGACAACATGGCTTTTGGTTTGAAGCTGCGCAAAGTTCCGAAGGCTGAAATCGAAAAACGCGTCATGGAGGCCGCCAGGACCCTTGGCATTGAAAGTTTGTTGAAACGCAAACCGCGCGAGCTTTCCGGTGGTCAACGTCAGCGTGTAGCCGTGGGACGCGCAATCGTGCGCGAACCCAAAGTTTTCCTCTTCGATGAACCGTTGTCCAACCTCGACGCGAAATTGCGTGTTCAAACCCGTGCTGAAATTTCAAAGCTGCATCAACGGCTACAGACCACCTTCATCTACGTGACTCATGATCAGACGGAAGCCATGACCATGGCTACCCGTATCGCGGTGATGAACAAAGGCATTCTCCAGCAGCTGGATACCCCACAAAACCTTTACGACAAGCCGAACAACCTGTTCGTTGCCGGCTTCATCGGATCACCTGCCATGAACTTCTTCAATATGAAGGTGGTCAGGGAAGGCGCGGAGATGTTTGTTCAGAACAATGACCACAAGATCAAGATCCCGGCTGAAAAACACGCCGCCCTGGCCAACCTTGTTGGATTGGATGTGATCTTTGGCATTCGCCCCGAGGACATTCACAATCCTGATTTCGCCCCGGCAAGTATCATTGGCGAGGCAATTGAAGCCAAGGTGGATGTCACCGAGTTGATGGGTAACGAAATCTTTGTGTACCTGATGTCAAGCGACACCAGCTTTGTCGCCCGCGTGGACCCGCGCTCGCGTTACAAAGTGGGTGAAAACATCAAGCTGCTGTTGAACATGGGCAACTTCCACATTTTTGATCCATCCAGGAACCCCGAAAACCCGGTGGCAATTTTCTAGGCCGAACGTTTAATGAACAAATTTGTAGCGCAAGGCAAACCTTGCGCTACAATTGTGAATCCGCAGGTTTGAAAAAGGAGTGACCATGCACAAGATCGTGCTTTTACGACATGGTGAAAGTGAATGGAACAAGGAAAATCGTTTCACCGGTTGGACGGATGTAGACCTTTCCGAAAAAGGCATCGTTGAGGCGCATAACGCAGGAAAAGCCATGCTCCGTGCAGGTTTCGAGTTTGATATTGCTTTCACCTCGGTCTTGAAGCGCGCCATCCGCACCTTATGGCTGGCACTGGACGAGATGGACCTTATGTATATCCCGGTGATCAATTCCTGGCGGCTGAATGAGCGGCATTACGGTGCGCTGCAGGGTTTGAACAAGGCGGAGACTGCCCGCAAGTATGGTGAAGAACAGGTGCATCTCTGGCGGCGCAGCTATGATGTCCAGCCACCAGCTTTGACTCCTGACGACGACCGCTACCCGGGGCGCGATCCGCGCTACAAAGATCTGACCAGTGAAGAGCTCCCGTTGACCGAATGTCTGAAGGATACGGTCAACCGCTTCCTCCCGTACTGGCATCAGAGCATCGTTCCCGAGATCAAAGCGGGCAGGCGGGTGCTGATTGCAGCCCATGGCAACAGCCTGCGGGCTTTGGTGAAATACCTGGATAAAATTCCCGACGATGAGATTGCTGAGTTGAATATTCCCACTGGCATCCCTCTGGTTTACGAACTGGAGGATAACCTCTCTGTGATTCGCCATTATTATCTGGCTGATCCCGATGAGGTCAAAAAGATGATGGATGCTGTAGCCAACCAGGGCAAAGCCGGGTAGAAGAAGCCGGCGGTTCAACCGCCGGCTTTTCAGCTCTCTTTTTTCGCAATTCCCCGTCCCAGGAAGACAAGAAGAATCGCACCTGTCAACGTGAGTATTCCGGTAAATGTGAAGCCGTCAGACCACAATTTGAGGGGGAAAAGGCGGATCAAGGTATCCGATTCGTAAAACAGCCAGGAACCGCTGGCGAAGAACAGTCCGTGAAAAATTGCAAAGAATTGATCGAAATTGACCGCAACACCGAGCAGAACCAGCAGGATCAACGCTATGGTCAAGATTCCGCCCCTGGATGCTGACCGCCAAATGGATTGCCTCCATTGGGTGCGCCAGGTGAGGACCAAGGATAGGGCAAGAAGAACGATAATCGAGATCCAGACAGTTTCCGCTATTTGAATCACGGATTTTACATCCA
>DNOU01000234.1 GCA_003501835.1 Anaerolineaceae bacterium
ATCAGGTGCATTCTGTATGCTGAAGATGCCAGGCTACAAAAGCAAATCAAATATGCTGACCGTTTGCAATTACCCGCAGTTCTGGTGATTGGTCCAGACGAAGCGCAATCTGGATTTGTGACGGTCAGGGATTTGAAAGGTCACACGCAGCAGAGCATTCGCGAGGATCAGGTCATCCCTCACTTAAGGCAAATCCTTGCACAGGCATGATGCCTGTGATAAAATCCTCTGCGTTCATGGTGGGCGTAGCTCAATGGCAGAGTGCGTGACTGTGGATCACGATGTTGTGGGTTCGACCCCCATCGCCCACCCCTGCTCATGAAGAAGAGACCCCTGGAAAGGGGTCTTCGACGTTTAACATCCACAATGTTCTTACTGGTCCTGTAACGGAATATCCGTGAGGTGCACTTTGGGGGGGTTCAACCAGTTTAAGAAGCCTTTCCCTTTCCTTTTTTGCGGCAATGCTTTGTCGTAAGCGGCGAGCAGGAGGTTGGCTCCCAACATCAACGCGCCGATCCATTGAATAAGATTAAGCTGCTCTCCCAACCAGGTGATTGCCAACCCCACAGTGATGAGCAGTTCACCCAAACCAAGCAAGGCGGTTTGAATACCGCCAAGGTGTTTCACCCCCAGGAACAACGTCAACCGTGAGATGAACGTGATAACACCCAGCGAAAAAAGCGGCCACCAGATGGCTCCAACAGGTTGAAGCTGGGGGTGGAATACTAAAAACGCGGTAATGACTGTCACCGCCATGGCAAGCAGTGTGTAAAAGGTCACAGTGGGTGCCGGCACCTCGTACAGAACGCGTTGGTTGATGAGCAGGTGAAGTGCATAGAGCGCGGCAGCACCGATCATCATCCCGGCTCCCGTCAGATCCACCGGTTTGGAGGAACTGCCTACAAGGAGAAAAATACCCGGTACAGAAAGGATCAAGCGAATGAGAGTCATGCGGCTCAGCGGCTGGCGGTCCAAGAAAAGCCAGATTGCCACGAAGAGTGGATAAAAGGAATACAAAAGCTGTCCGATACTGGCATCAAGCCTGGAAAGGGCAGAGTAGTACAGGATTGACCCCAGTCCATTCACAACCCCTGCCAGCGCGCAGCCCACAAAACCCAGGGGATAAATGTAAAAGAATGACCGCCTGAAAAGAAGCAGGAAGATGAAAAGAAGCGAAACAGCCAGCCCTGAACGTATGGCTACCACAGCCAGTGGAGTAAACCCAAAGAGCATCGCCTGCTTGCCAAAAATGGGTGTCAGTCCCAGAAAAACTGCTGATATGAGTGCTGAAGCGATCCCCTTTTGTCTGCCGTTCATGGATCAACCTATTTGGTCAGTGATTTCACCTCATCCAAAAGATCGTCACTTAAGAAATTCCCTTTTTGCATGAGAGATTGAATTCTTCCCTTTAATCTGTTCTTTTCCGCAGGGGTTAACTCCTTTGCAGTGATCACGATGATGGGTATTTCCCTCGTTTCAGAACGTGACTGCAAGATATCCATGACTGAGAAACCGTCCATATCAGGCATCATCAAATCAAGCAGGATCAGGTTCGGGCGTTCCTGGATGATTAAATCAACCGCATCCTTCCCATTGGCAGCTTCGACCAGCGCATAATTTCCCTGAGATTGCAGGATGCGCCGGATGAGTTTTCTTACATCCGGTTCATCATCGACGATTGCTACCTTGGGGAATTTGTCCATGCTTACATTGGCCAGCGCTGCCAGTAAGCCTTCTTCCTGATCATCCTTATATTCATCCTTTGTGACGTCAACCGTGTGTTCCCACCCCTCTCCCAGTATGCTGCGTTCAACGGGGACAGTGTGCCCCGTGCAATTGATCACCACGGTTTCATTTGGCTTAATCTTCCCGGCACGGAAGAGCTTGATCAAACCAGCAAACGCTACCGCTGCGGCAGGCTCCACTGACAATCCTTCCATTTTTGCCAGCAGGTGCATTGAACGGAAGGCTTCCTCATCAGTGACGCTCTCAAACTCTCCACCGCTGCGTTCGAGCATGGATTTGCGTAAAAGGGTGTATGTCCTTCCAGGATCACCCGTGGCAAGAGTTTCGATCCGTGTATGGGGAGAGTAAACTGGTGTAGCCTGGTCTTTATTTTGGATCCAGGCATGCACCATGGGAGCGCAACCCTCTGCTTGAATGAGACCCAGTTTGGGAAGTTTGTCGATCAACCCCATGAGCTTGAGTTCGCGAAAGCCTTTTTCGACTCCCAGGGGTCCCATACCGCCACTGACTGACTGAATGTACCAATCAGGCGCCACCCAGGTCGTGGGTTGAGTCTCTTCGGGGTGAAGTTCATTGATGAATGAAGTGATTTGTTCAGCGATTTCAAAGGCAATGGTCTTCATCGATTCGACGCAGGGGATACTCCGTGCACCCAGATCCAGGAATATTCCCCTTTGCTTTGAAAACTGATTGGCAAGGCGTTTGGTCAGATCATAGGATCCAGTAATCTTGACGACCTGTGTGCCATAAATTGCAACTTCGCGCATTTTGATCGCCGGCACCAGACTGGTGAGAAACGCCCAGAGCTTGATGCTGGCTCGTGAGGCATAGGCTGAATAAGATATAGCCACATTGCCTGTGGAGGCACACACCATTTCAGTGACCCCAGCTTCTTTGAGACAGGCGATCATCAAAGCAGCCTG
>DNOU01000040.1:0-396 GCA_003501835.1 Anaerolineaceae bacterium
TGCCCGCACAGGCTGCGAAAATCAACCCCCTGCCACTGAAACGCCGCAGCCAACTGCATCAGAAACAACAGATCCCACTCCAGGAATCACACTCACACCGTAAACACCGTAAGAAAGCAGGTCCGATCAGGACCTGTTCTTTTTGATTGCCTTCGCCATCAGATCGTGGGTGAGCGCGCCAGTGACCTGTACCGGGACAATTTTTCCAACTGGCAGGGCATCCTCCACGATTACCAGGCCATCAATTTCGGGAGCATCACGGTAAGAGCGCCCCACAGACACCCCTTCATTTTCCCCTTCCACAAGAACCTCAATCTGCTTCCCGATCCAGCTCTGATTTTTCCTGAGTGAAATGGATTCCTGGGCTTGCATCAGCCGGGCGACCCGTTCTTCTTT
>DNOU01000040.1:452-7261 GCA_003501835.1 Anaerolineaceae bacterium
GTGGTTCTCAATGCCAGGTCGGGCATGGCTGCGCGCATCTTGCGAATCGTGCTATGCACCCAATCAACATTTGCCGGGCGCTTCATTGATTTCAAAAGGCGCGGCGACGCGTGCTGAAGGGGAATATCCAGATAATGCAGCATTTGCGGTGAATTCGCCATGGTGGAGATCAAACGATCGCTCACCAGGCCGGGGTAGGCATATAATAGCCGCACCCAGGGAACTGATGGGATTTGCGGCAGCATCTTCTCCAGCAGATCTGACAGTCCGTCCCGCATTCCCATATCAGCACCGTAATCCGTGGTGTCCTGGGCGATAAGGATCAGCTCCTGGATGCCAAGTTCCTGCAGGGCAGCAGCTTCTCTGACGATCGTTTCCAGCGGTCGGCTGACCGTGGTGCCCTTGATCAGCGGGATGGAACAAAAAGCGCACAAATGCCTGCAGCCGTCGGCGATCTTGAGATAAGAACTGGCGCCTTGAACCGCTGCCCGGAGCACCCCTTTTTCGTCTCTGCCGACAGTATCGGTTTCTGGCAGGTGGTAGCGGGGGGTTCCCACACTGACATGCAGTTCACTCACCAGGTCCATGATGTCCATCCAGCGGCGGGTACCAATGAAACCATCGATGCCCTTCACCTTTTCCGTGATCAGGCTGCGGTAACGTTCGGGCAAACATCCCGCGGCGATCAGAAGCTGACCATTCTTTTTGGAATCCGCCAGTTCGCGCAGCACATCCAATGACTCTTCGCGCGCTTGCTGGATGAATCCGCAGGTATTCACAATCAACAATTCGGCAGCCTCTGGTTTTTCAACTGCGGAATAACCGCCTTGATTCAACAGGCTGCCCATGGATTCGGAGTCAACTGTGTTTTTGGCACACCCCAGGGATACCAGGAAAAAAGTATTTTTATGTATTTTCATTTTTAAGGTGACTTGTCAGTTGTAACTGTGGTGGGTAGGGGGGTGGAGGTTGGGAGTGAAGTATTGGTCGGCACGGGGGTTTTGGTGGGTGTGGCAGTGAATTGTGGAGTGGGGGTGATCATGCCATTAATGGTGAAGTTCAAGCTCAGCACCTGGCCTGCACCGCCCAAAACTCCCAGATTCTCCTGGTTGTACACCACCTGGATGGCTGAGGCATCCCCTGTAAGGAGCTGGAGGGACTTATTGCCAGAGAACTCATAAACATTGCCTGGTACAATTCGACCTTCAAATGCCACCTCGTTATCCACGGTCATGCGCAAATATGCCCTCTGCCGTGCAACGACCACCACCTGGATGGGTCCGCTCCCCACAGAAGTGGGCACTGCCTGAGTATTGACCATCGCCGAAGGAACCGGTGTGGTTGTGACGAGCGGAAGAGTACCGCCTTGAGGTGTTGCCGATCCCGGGGTTTGCATCAGGATCTCGGAGATGGAACCTGGGGGTTGGGTCGCCTGGATGCGGCTGGTATTGATCACCTGCATCGCGCCCCAGATGATGATGATAAAGAGCAAAGTGAACAAACCGCCGCTTAACACGACGTCAGGGGTGATAAATTTCCGCCAGGCTGGAATCTTTTTGATCACTTTCGATTCCGGACCTGCCAGGATGGTATTGGTATTTTCAGCAGCGACCAACTCCAACCGTCGCTGCTGCAGCGCTTCAGCAAAACGCAGCTGCAGGGCATCCGAATCCAGGTTCATGAATTCAGCATAATTGACCAGCATCCCCCGCCCCTGTACTGTGGAAGGGAGTTCCTGGAGCATGCCGTGTTCCAACGCGTAAATGTAATATTCCCGGATGCGGGTTTGACGCTCCACATCCGCTCTTGAGAGCCCCAGTGCTTCGCGCTGTGCTTCCAGACTTCGACCGATGTCCTCCAGGATAAGTTTGGACGTNNCTGTGCCGCGGTATCAGGTTTCTTGTTTCGGGAAGGGATCTTTTCTGCAATCTTTGAGGCCAGGTCTGATACTGCGTCCAGTCTTTTCACTGGTTTGATGGGATGAAATGCTGCATCCAAAGGCGCCTGCAGAGGTTCAGGTGCACCTTCTTCAGCAACCACTGGAGCGGGTCGATCCGCCGGGAGAACGGATTGCGGATCCACCCCCAGGTAACCGGCATACAAACGCAGAAATCCGCGGTACTGAGCCCGCGAGGGAATCAACTCAGCCTGGTCATCTTCCAGCGCTTGCAGAAATTGCGGCTTGATATTCGTCGCCTGGGCTGCCTGCAGCAAGGTGAGCTTTTTCTCTTCACGTTTGGAGCGTAAGATTTCGCCTGGAGTAGGGTTCATTTTCCAAAAATCAGAAAGACCGGTCAACCAGCCTCAAGGCTGAATGGCCGGTCTTTGGTTCGAATCAGATGCTTTGCAAACTATGCACTCCCGGCAAGAGCCTCGGCTGCTGTTTCAGTTGCAGCAGTTTCTTCTGCCTTGGGTGCTTCAACTTTTTCCGCGGGTGCTTCACCTTCGCGGTAGACCAGGACCTTCACCTTGGGGGTCAGGTCAACGGTCAACCGTATAAGAGCAACGTGTTCACCCAGGTTGCGGATGGGTTCGGTTTCCACCTGGTGCCGTTCAATCTGGATGCCCAGTTTCTTGTTGATCGCATCAGCGATCATCTGCGGAGTGATGGAACCATAGAGCTTGCCGGTTTCGCCCGCTTTGCTGGTAAAGATCAATTCAAGACCTTCCACCTGCTCTGCCAGGCCGCCCATTTCCTTGTTCAACACTGCACGGGTAACAGCTGCCTTGGCTTTGATCTTCTCCACTGTCTTGAGCGCGCCAGGGGTAGCGAGAACAGCCAGGCCCTGAAGCAGCAGGAAATTGCGTCCATAGCCATCGGCAACTTTTTTCACATCGCCGGCGTGTCCAAGCTTGTATACATCTTTCAACAACAATACTTTCATCTTCAAGCCCTTTCGAATCAGAATATGCATGTGAAGGGTACAACGCATGCAAACCCGATTTTACCCTATGAATCCAGGATGGTCAATGCACATGAATGCACATGAATGACCCTCACTCCCCTCTCCCAGGCTGTCGGTTCGGGAGAGAAGAGTTCGGAAAGCGCAGGTGAGGGATAAACGTTGTGTGCAATATCGATGGCTAAGAATCTCGTTTCTCGATTCCCGCCTCTCGCGTTTTTGAGCACACCAAAACCATTTTTACACCCGCCTGAGCAACTCCGGCGTGTCAAGTCGGATGTTGTTCACTGCCTTGCTGATTGGGTAAGCTTCCATTGCCTCTGCAGGAAAGGGCTGCAGCTGGTTCTCAAGCTCAGGACGTGTTGCAGGTTGAAGCCACTTCCAGGCACGCTCCTTATCCAGCATCACCGGCATGCGGTCATGGATGGGTGCGATCAACTCGTTGGGTCTGCAGGTGATGATCGTACAGCTGAATACTTCCTTCCCGTCTGGTGCCATCCACCGATCCCAGAGACCGGCAAAAGCAAAGGGCTTGCCACTCTTGAGCCGGATGTAAAAAGGGACGGATGCTTCACCCGGCTTTTTTTGCCACTCAAAAAAACCATCCGCCAGGATCAGGCAGCGCCGGTGGAAAAAGGATTGCTTGAACGAAGGCTTTTCCGCCAGCGTTTCGCTGCGCGCATTGATCATGCGTGCTCCGATGGTCGGATCTTTAGCCCAAAAGGGAATCAGTCCCCATTTCATCCACTCTGAATTGCGGGTTTCAAGATCGCGTACCACAAGCACAGGTTGTGTGGGCGCCACATTGTAGCGCGGTTCAAAATCCCCGGGGAAATCTGCTATATCCAGCTCTGCTTCAAAATCAGCAGGTTCAAGGGTGATGGTAAAACGTCCGCACATGGTCAAACTCCTGCCTTCAGCTGCGTTAACGGAGGAAGGCAACCGCATCTCATCAAGTATAATATTGAGTATATCTTATCCTGTTCGAGGTGCTCATGCCTGCTCCATTAGTCGAATGCATTCCCAATTATTCCGAAGCCCGGCGTCCAGAAGTGGTTGAAGCGATCATGGCATCCATCCAATCGGTCAAGGACGTGCATATCCTCGACCGCCACTCCGACCTGGATCATAACCGCAGCGTCATCACCATGGTGGGCGCCCCCCAGGCGGTGGTGGAAGCTGCATTTCGTTCGATTCAGAAGGCAGCAGAGTTGATCAACCTCGATGTTCACACCGGGGCGCACCCCCGCATCGGCGCCACTGACGTGGTGCCTTTCGTGCCCATCAGCGGTGTCACCATGGCTGATTGCGTTGCCCTGGCGCGCAACCTGGGGGCCCGTGTGGGAAAAGAATTGGGAATCCCGGTTTATCTGTACGAAGAAGCCGCCACCCGCCCCGAACGGCAGAACCTCGAAAACATCCGCAAGGGTCAATACGAGGCACTCAAAGAGGAGATTGCCACCAAACCCGAGCGTCAACCCGATTTTGGACCTCTGCGTGTTGGATCCGCCGGCGCCACGGTGATCGGTGCCCGCCCCCCGCTGGTGGCATTCAACATATACCTCACCACCAATGACATCAGTGTGGCGCAGAAGATTGCCAAAGCAGTTCGCAATTCCTCCGGCGGACTTCGGTACGTAAAGGCCATGGGTGTGATGGTGGAAGGTCGTGCCCAGGTCTCGATGAACCTCACCAATTACCGCCACACCCCCATCGCCAGGGTGGTGGAATTTGTGCGGCGCGAGGCCAGCCGCTATGGCGAAGGCATCCATCACTCTGAGCTGGTCGGGCTGATTCCGCAGGAAGCCCTGGTGGATGCTGCAGTGTGGTACACCCAGATGGACGAATTCGAACCTGCCCAAATCCTTGAATCGCGTCTTTACGAGGTGATGGGCGAGGTGGCATCAAGCGAAGAGATTCTTCCTGATTTCCTTGAGAACCTTGCCGGTGCCAGCGCGACGCCCGGCGGCGGTTCTGCAGCTGCCTACACTGCTGCTGAAGGTGCAGCGTTGGTCAGCATGGTTGGACGTCTGACCCTGGGAAAGAAGAAATATCTGGATGTTGAACCCCAAATCAGTGAAATGGTGCTCAAAAGCGAGGAATTGAGACAAAAACTTACCCGCGCCGTTCAGGAAGATGCTGCTGCCTTTGACCAGATCATGCAGGCGACCAGAATGCCCAAGGATACCCTTGAACAGCAGCAGGTGCGCAATGAAGCCATTGAAAAAGCCACCCTGGAAGCCATCAGGACACCTTATGAGACAGCCAAACTGGCACTGCAGGTGCTCGAACTGGCGCTGATCGCGGCCAGGTACGGCAACCTCAACGCCATTTCAGACGCAGCCAGCGCCGGACAATGTGCTGCTGCCGGATTCAGGGCTGCCCTCTTCAATGTGATGGTCAATGAAAAGGGGCTCACCCATCCAGAGGCTGTCGCTGAGATTGTGGCGGATGTGACGAGAATGTCTCCGCTGCCGGAAAAGATCAACGCCGAAATCGCCGGGCTGCTGCAATCCAGGGCAGGAATATCCCTGTAAGCCTGAGAATCACTAAACTTTAGAATCCATTCCATCCTTCGAGGTATGCTCATGGGCTTGAAATCTGATTCATGGATCCAAAAAATGGCGCTCGAACACCACATGATCGAGCCTTTCGTCAGGAACCAGGTACGTGACGGCGTGGTCTCCTACGGCCTGTCCTCCTACGGTTACGATATCCGCGTGGCGGATGAATTCAAGATCTTCACCAACGTGTTCAGTGCAGTGGTAGACCCGAAGCATTTTGACCCGCGTTCGATGATTGATTTCAAGGGCGAGGTGTGCATCATCCCGCCCAACTCATTCGCCCTGGCGCGCACGGTGGAATACTTTCGCATCCCGCGCAGTGTCCTCACCATCTGCGTTGGAAAAAGCACTTACGCCCGCTGTGGGATCATCGTCAATGTCACACCCTTTGAACCGGAATGGGAAGGTTACGTGACCCTCGAAATCTCCAACACCACCCCGCTGCCCGCAAAAATCTATGCGAATGAAGGCATCGCCCAGGTGGTCTTCTTCGAAGGGGATGAAGTGTGCGAGGTGTCCTACGCTGACCGTAAGGGTAAATATCAAAACCAACAGACCATCCTGCTTCCCAGGCTTTAGCGGACAGCNNCCTCCTCCTCACACTGCTGATCGTTTTTGGATTGACAGGCTGTGCAAGCGTCAACGCCGTCTCGCCTTCCGCCACTTCCACGTCCAACTTAACCCCCACCCTCACCAGTACGCCTTTGCCAACCTCAACCCCTACAAATACACCCACGCCTACCGAAGTGCCCTTCTACCTCAATGCCACGGTGTATGCCGGTAACCTGCAAGTGCCGATTCTCCTGTATCATCACTTTAAACCGGATACCACCGCCGAATCGACCACCACCAGGACCCGCCTGGCAGATTTCAAAGATCAATTGCAGCAACTTTACGATGCCGGTTTTAGCCTGGTTTCCCTCCAAAGCTGGTTGGACGGTACATTCTTGGTACCTGAGGGAAGGAAACCGCTGATCATAACCCTCGATGACGGGTGGTTTGCCGATCAACTCTATATCAACGATGACGGCACCCCCAGTACCCTTTCAGGTCTGGGTGTATTGTGGCAATTTTCCCAGGAACATCCCGATTTCGGATTTTCTGCAGCCATCTTCACCAACATGGGAGACAAGTTCTACGGCGATAAACAGGTGGGGGATCGATTCCTCCTGGGTGAAGGCGACGCCTGGAAAGATAAACTGGGCAACACGATCGTCTGGGCAATGGATCATGGCATCGAACCATACAATCATACCTATACGCATATACAACTCTCTTCGCCTGCGACCACCAATGCCGACATCGCCTATCAACTGAAGCAGAATGATACCGTCACCCGATC
>DNOU01000040.1:7297-8870 GCA_003501835.1 Anaerolineaceae bacterium
TCCCGAAGGGCTGCAGACACAGGCCATCATGGAAGCTTACAATCTTTACGAAGCGAAATTTACCCCCTCCGTTTTTTCGCCGGATTTTGACCGTTTCAATCTGCCCCGTCTGACCGCAGGTGTGCAGATGATTCAAACGGTTGTCGAGAGCAAGGATCAGTTCCCCACCGCCCAAAGCTGTACTTTGGGACCGCTGCCTGAAGCACAGCAATCTGATGTTACATTGATCGGACAATTGATCGATCAGGCGATCGCTTCCGCGAACTGCCCCAAAGGCATCTACAACGTGAATGGCATCGTGTTCAATGCCAGTGAGGGTAATGCCCGCCTCTTCTACCAGGCATCCGCTCAGCCGACATTGACAGCCACTCCCCTGTCCAGCACGCCCACCCCCTGAGTGATTCTCCACGATGAGCCGCCCGCGATTTGCAGGCGGCCTTTTTTGTATAATAGGTACATCACTCGAGCATGCATTTCGGAATTCAGGCATGGAGGCTTGGATGGGGAAAATCACACAGGTCATCAAACGTACAGGGGCAATTGTTCCCTTTACTCCTGAAAGGATCACGAACGCCATCTATCGGGCAGCAGTGGCAGTCGGCGGGCGCGATCGTGCCACTTCTGAGCAGCTCGCCCAACAGGTGATCGAACAACTCGAAAAAGACCACCCCAGGGGATATATCCCCCATATTGAAGAGATCCAGGATCTGGTGGAAAAAGTACTGATCGAAAACGGTCATGCCCGGGTTGCCAAAGCATATATCCTTTACCGCGATGAGCGTGCACGGCACAGAAAACAGCGTGATGCTCAAAACGCCCGGCCTTCTGAGAACATCCCCTGGGCAAAGATCTGGCATGTGCTGGACTGGGCGGTTGACCATGGCGTGAACACCGTCGCTGCACTAAACCACCGTGTGGACGCTGGTGATTTTTCGCAGATCGTCACTGAATCTGAAGCGGCATACGAAGTGGATGTGGAAAAAGCCGTTGAAGGCATGCTTTCTCGCAATGAACAACCCAGGGTGGTCATCATCACCGGACCATCTTCTTCTGGAAAAACCACCACCACCATCAAGGTAGGGCAGCGCCTGCAAAAGGTGGGGTTGAAGCTCGTCACGCTGAATGTGGATAATTACTTCTTTAACCTCGAAAATCATCCGAAGGATGAATTTGGCGATTATGATTTCGAAACTCCCCAGGCGCTGGACCTGGAACTCATCAGCAGCCACCTTGCCCGCCTGATCCAGGGCGAAGAAGTGCTGCTTCCCTTCTATGATTTCAAAACTGGTCACCGCTTTGACAACCGGACGCCCATGAAGATCACACCTGGTGAGATCATTCTGATCGATTCGCTGCATGGGCTTTTCCCCGTGATGACTGAAAGCGTACCGGATGAGCTCAAGTTCAGGATTTACCTGGAGCCCTTGTTACAGCTCAAAGATGAAGAAGGCGAGTATGTTCGATGGACAGACATTCGGCTCATCCGCCGCATGCTGCGGGATGCCGCCCACCGCGCTTATGATCCGCGCCAAACACTGGAACACTGGCATTACGTGCGCAGCAGTGAAATGCG
>DNOU01000230.1 GCA_003501835.1 Anaerolineaceae bacterium
ATCCCGGTCATTGAAGCTGTGGCTTCCAGCGGGTTGAACGCTCTCATCTCGGTGGATACCTACAAAGCGAGCGTTGCCAGGGCAGCTCTGGCTGCCGGTGCAAACTGGATTAATGATATCTGGGGGCTGCGCGCTGACCCTGAAATGGCACCCCTGGTGGCGGCAGCAGGTGTACCGGTGGTGATCATGCACAACCGGCTCAAGCCGTCAACGCCAGAACTTCAGGAACGCCTCGGAGGGCATTACATTGGTGTGCAGTACGACAATTTGATCTCCGACATTCAGAGCGAGCTACAGCANNGGCATGGGATATCCCCTGCTCATTGGTCCCTCCCGCAAGTCCTTTATTGGATATACTCTCGATCTTCCGCCGCAGGAGCGTATTGAAGGAACAGCGGCCATGGTGGTGCTGGGTATTGCCCGCGGGGCAGACATTGTCCGGGTTCACGATGTTGAGGTCATGTCGCGCATTGTACGCATGACCGACGCCGTTGTGCACAGAAACAGGAGTGAGGCTTAATGCAGCGGGTCTCGGTTGTGGTTCCCGCATACAACGAAGAGGCTACCATCCTCCAGGTTTTGGATTCCCTCCAGGTGAAAGTGGAAAACCTGGCTGAAATCCTGGTCGTTGACGACGCTTCAACCGATGGAACCGCCGGACTCTGCCGACAGTACCAATCCAGTCATCCCGTGGTGCGCTATTTTCAACTCCCCTGTAACTGCGGTAAAACAGCTGCCCTTGCCGAAGGCTTCAGGCGGTCCACCGGAGAAATTGTCATCGTACAGGACGCCGACCTGGAGTACGACCCTGCCGATATCAACAACGTGGTACAGCCCATCCAGCATGGCGAGGCAGATGTCGTTTACGGCTCGCGCTTTCATGCGCCTCATGCCTCGCAAACCTTTTACCTGCGCAGCTTCCTTGCCAATCTCTTGCTGACATTCCTTTCAAACCTGTTCACAGGGATGAAATTATCCGATGTGGAAACCTGCTACAAGGCATTTCGCGGTGAAATCATCCGCGGAATGCGTATCACCTCCGCCCGCTTCGGATTTGAGATCGAAGTGACCGCCAAGCTGGCCAGGCTGCACAGCCGGGTTGCAGAAGTTCCCATCTCGTACAACGGCCGGACTTATGCTGAAGGGAAAAAGATCGGCATCCGCGACGGGTTGATGGCGCTCTGGTACATCCTCAAATACAACCTGCTGGTCTCCAAAAAAGATTTCTTTTACCCGGAAGGGTCTTTCGAACCATAGGCTTTTATCCATGTTACTGGATTTGAATCTGCGGAGTCTCTTGGGTATAATTCATACAAATATAGTCAAATTTTGATAGGATCGAGGTTGGCATGAGTGACTTTCAGGTATTGGTGATTGGTGCGGGTCCGGGCGGTTATGTGGCTGCCATCCGCGCTTCACAATTGGGATTCAAAACTGCCATTGTCGATAAACAATGGCTTGGCGGCGTGTGTTTGAATGTTGGCTGCATCCCCTCGAAGGCATTGCTGAAGAATGCCGAGGTGGCGTATACCTTGCGTGAACGAGGCAAGGAATTTGGGTTCGCTCTCGAAAATCTCTCCCTGGATTACAGCGCGGCTGTCAAGCGCAGCCGGCAGGTTTCGGACCGATTGACCAAGGGTGTCGGTTTCCTGATGAAGAAGAACAACATCCAGGTCTTCATGGGTGAAGCCCGCCTGACCGCGAAAAAATCTGTGGTAATCAAGGATTCAGACGGAAAAACGCAGGAACTCAGCGCGGATCACATCATCCTTGCCACGGGCAGCCACCCGGCGATGATCCCGGGCATCCCCGTGGACGGTGAAAAGGTGGTCACCTACAAGGAAGCCATCCTGCAGGAGAAACTGCCCAAGTCGGTGGTGATCATCGGTGCAGGTGCCCTGGGATTGGAATTCGCCACGGTTTGGAATGCCTATGGCACTGAGGTCACGCTGGTTGAAATGCTGCCGCGTATTGCACCCCTCGAGGACGAGGAAGTGAGCCAGGAACTGGCCCGGCAGTTCACGCGCCGGGGGATCCAGGTCTTCACCGGGTCCAGGGTGCAGTCTGTCAAAACCACGGCCAGCGGAGTTTCAGTGACGATCTCCGGCGGCGAAGGTGAGAAAACCTTTGAGGCTGAGCAGACGTTGGTGGCCACGGGATTCAAGCCGAATATCGAAAATCTGGGGCTTGAGGAGGCCGGGGTGAGGCTGACCGAGCGCAAGTTCATCGAGGTCAATGACAAAATGGCGACCAACGTACCTGGCATATATGCCATTGGTGATGTCACTGGAAAATTCCTGCTGGCACACGTAGCCTCAAAACAGGGCATCCTGTGTGCAGAAGCGATCGCAGGCAAGGAGTTTTCGCCGATCGACTACAATATGGTGCCGCGGGCTACATTCTGCCAGCCACAGGTGGCTTCCTTCGGCTATACCGAAGCCCAGGCAAAGGAAAAAGGTCTCGAAATCAAAGTTGGAAAATTCCCCTTCCAGCCCAACGGAAAAGCACTGGGGATGGGTGAGACCGCCGGGTTCGTGAAGATCATCACCGACAGTCGGTACGGTGAGATTCTCGGTGCGCACCTGATCGGTCCCGAGGTCTCAGAGCTCCTGCCAGAACTGACCCTGGCGCAGAAGAATGAAATGACCATTGAAGAGGTGGCGGATAACATTCATGTCCACCCCACGCTCAGTGAAGCCCTGATGGAAGCTGCTGAAGGTGCCCTGGGAAGATCAATCCATATTTAATGAAGGCTTTACACAAGAAGAGCAGGCTGGGGTGTGCAACAGGCACTCCAGCCTGCTTGTTTTTTGCGGCCGGGTGTCAAACCCGGCATCCAATACCAATATTTTGTTAATGCACACATG
>DNOU01000223.1 GCA_003501835.1 Anaerolineaceae bacterium
TGTGCATCTAGAATACAAACCGCTTCGCCTGATGCCAGGAGAATTCTCTGGTAACGCTCTTCGCTGCGCAGAAGAGCCTCAGCAGCCTCCTGCCGGTCGGTCACATCAATGATCAAGCCTTCCAATGCTGCCCGTTTACCATCCTGACCAAATACCGTCCTCCCCTGCTCCCAGACCCATTTGATGGGGCCCTTCCGGGGTTGAATGCGGTATGTCAACTGGTAAGGGCGATTCTCTGACACGGCTGTATTGAGCCCTTCCCACACCCGGGAACGGTCTGCAGGAAGAATCAGGTTGCCATAGGAAAAGGAGCGGTTGTTGATCAGATCCTCCCGCGAGTAACCTGTCAGCTCAAAACACTGGCCGCTGATATGGGTCATCACCCATGTTGAATCCAGTTTGCAACGGTAAGCCATGCCGGGCAGATTGCTGACCAGCGTTTGCAGCAGACGCTGGTTTTCAGCCAGTTCGGAATATCGGGATGAAATTTCCTCACTCAAAAGCACCAGGCGGGCAGAACCGCCAGACCATGGGATTTCTGAAATATTGAACACTTCCACTTTGCCGGTTTTATTCTCATGGCTGAGAGGCAGGAAGAGAATTTCTCTTTTCAGTGTGGGATCCTCCTGCAGGATCACCCGGTCGTCGGTGGAAATGTTGAATTGTTGAACAGCGCATGGATTGGCAAACAGCACCCGACCCTGAGGGTTGATAACCAGTGCGGGCGTCTTGATGCCAGTGATCCACCTTTCAAGGTCGGTGGCCCCATTCCCGCCATGCACAGGGAGAGGGTTAATCTCCTCGCTCATCAGCTTCTCCAGGATTGAAATGAGTGGCTACTTTGTTCCGTCCTTCGTTTTTGGCGGTGTACAGGGCAAGATCTGCAGCCTGGATCATGTCCTCGATCGTTCTTGTCTCAGGTGTGAGGGCAGTCACTCCCAGGCTGATCGTCACTGGCAGATCGGCAGCGTCAGTATGAATGGGGGTGTCTGCAACTGCCCTGCGCACGCGTTCAGCAATGGCAGATGACTGGTTGACTCCTGCATCAATGATCAGCAGCAGGAATTCCTCGCCGCCATAACGCCCAAATAGATCCATTTCGCGGATCACCTCCTTGCTACGGCGGACGATCTCGATCAATACCTGGTCACCAATGAGGTGACCGTATGTGTCATTTACGATCTTGAAATGGTCCAAATCAAACATGATTGCACTGAGAGGACGACCAAGACGGTTTGCCACGTCCACTTCGTGTTGACCGTACTCGTTGATCCCTCTGCGATTATAAATCCCAGTCATCTCGTCGGTGATTGCCATGTGTTTAATTTTCTCCAGGAGGACAGCGTTTTCCAATGCTGCGGATGTTTGGTATCCAAACAATGAGAAAGCCTCAGTGTCCACCTGCCTTAAGTTTTCTCCCCACAGGACCAGAGTGCCCACGATCCGGGATTCTGCTGTCAACGGTAGAATAATCGCTTTTGTTTCCCTGCGAATGAGCAAAATCGAAAGCAGACTGCGCTTGAATGGCCTCAGAATTTCAGGCATCTGTGCCGAAACGAATCGTTCTGGATCATCAATGAATTGCGGCTTACCCTCCTTGAGCACAGTGGTGTTAAATGAATTTCCTTCGGTCTTGATCGTGTAAACTGGCAGCCTCTCGGGCAAAAGCTTTTCGATAGCCGGGAGTATGTTCTGCTCATGCGAAATATAGCGAATCACTTGCGTATCCGAATTCTCTTCCAGAATGGAGATCATGCTATGAATGCCGATCTTTTCAAGCTCGCTGCCGAGCGATGCCATAACCGAAGCAGTATCCGGCGCGCTGACCACCGAGGTGCCCACCCGGCTGAGTGCCGAAATCAATTCATTGGTATGACCCAGCTGCTCACTGAGTGACCGCTCTTCATCGAGTGAAGCCATTTTGAAAAAAAGTGGAGCGATTTGGTTCGCGGCATATTCACCCACCGCTGTATCCACCTCTGAAATGGTATAACCACCTCCAAACCCAATGATGATGGCACCGATCTTCACACCCTTGGCATTCATTGGAAGAGCCAGCAGGCTGGTTTCGGCATATTTGCCACAGAGGTGGTTGTTTTCACTGCGTGAATCCGACCCATTGTGGATGAATACCGCTTTCCCAGCTTCGAGGCACTGGATGGTCAAAGAGCAATCCTCTGTCTCAATCACCTGATTGATGAAATTTGAGCGGTGTGGGTGGGTGGTGGCAATGCAGGTGACTTTTCGGTTGGTTTCATCAAGACGGGTGATATAGACGTTTTGCGCCTGGAAAAGGGCAGCCAATTGCGCAGGTAGTTGTTCCAGTACCTTGTTGAAGTCATCAGAGTTCAGCGAGATTCGTGTCAGGTCATTCAAAAGGGTCATTTGCCGGGCATACCGCCGGGTATCGGAGTAGAGGAGTGCATTTTCCATGGCGATGCCCGCCTGGTCGGCGAAGAGTTTTAGTTTCACAGCATGTTCACGCGAATAAAATCCTGGCTGGTCACTGTCGCAGTTGATGAATCCGAACAATTTGCCCTGAAAGGTAATGGGGGCGGCAACATAGGATCGAACCCATAACGATTCGGGGATCAAGGTCCAGTTCGGATCGGTGGATGTATCCTCTGAAACGGTGGGCTCGAGGGAGTAAGCCATTTTGTAGAGAGAGTTGACCTTCTTCAGGTCAAAAATACGAGCCATCAGCAACTCTTCCGTGCCAACGTCCTCATATCCGCGGGATCGGATGATGCGTGCCTGGTTCCCTTCCGCGGTCATGATATTGCAAGTGGTGTTGGGAATGACTTTGCCCACATTCTCAAGAATGTGTTCGACCACCTCCTCGATATTCAGGCTCGAGTTAAGGATCGAAGCCAGGTCGGCAAGGGCTGAAGCAAGAACCCGCTGCTCATATTCTGATTTTTCAATTTCCACACGGTAGGTGATATCACGGCAAATGGCGACCAGTACTTCGTGGTCTGCCCATTTCCCCTGGGAAAGGTCCATTTCGATCTGCCGGACATCCCTGTTCAAGGTGAAAAATGGCAGTCTGAACGTACCGCTCTTGATTTTGCCGATCTTTTGCAGGATCTGCTCCCACTCATCGGCTTCCTCGACCGGGAGCAGGTTTTTCAAGGGCATCCTTTTGACAACCTCAGGAGGATACCCCAGCCTTTCAGATACTGCCGGGTTGGTGCTCAGGATCTCTCCATCAAGTGAAAGCAGGAGGACCATGTCATTTACAGTCGCAAACAAACCCTGCAAATTAGAGCTGGCAGATTCAATGTCAGTCTCCTGTAACTTCGAAATCCTTTGTGTTTTATCCATGACCCCACCCTGTCAAACCGCCTGGTGTCTTCTGAGACATGCTTATTATGGCAGAATTTTGCAAACCAATGAACCCGGATCTTAACGCAATAACACACGATCAGGGATGTTGAGCATTCCCCTGAGTTGAACCGGATAATGATCAGTGAATGATTTCACCCCTTGATACATCCCAATCCCGTCCTCTCATTTTACTAATCCGCCTGGTTCAATGTATGAACGCGGCTTTACAATTACGCAAGGTGAAGCAGCATGGGGTGTAAATCACTTGTCCTTGACGATTTCGGATAGAAGCGGTATATTTATCGGGCTAAGAGTACGGACGCCCTCGTAGCGCAATTGGACAGAGCGTTTGCTTGCGGAGCAAAAGGNNAGATTCGAATTCTGCCGGGGGCACTGGTGGAAGGGCGGTTTGAAAACCGTCCTTTTCTTATTAACCACGTTGAAACGTTGGATTGAAAAATGAACATCAAGAAACCGCAAATTCTATTGAGCAATGATGATGGGATCCTTTCTCCGGGATTGTGGGCAGCTGCTGAAGCGCTCTCGCCTCTGGGGTATGTTACTGTTGCCGCACCACGCGAGCAGCATTCAGGCGCCGGGCGCAGTGTTCCTGCGTGGTCGGACGGCGAGATCAAACCCACGGTGTTGAAGATCGGTGAGCAGGAATGGGAATGCTACGCAGTCGGCGGCTCACCTGCCCAGGCAGTTCAGGTAGGTGCAATGATCATCCTGGATCAGCTGCCTGACCTGGTGGTTTCAGGCATCAATTACGGAGAAAACCCTGGCACGGATGTTTCGCTCTCGGGAACCGTGGGGGCAGCCCTGGAAGGCGCCTCATACGGCATTCCCAGCCTGGCAGTTTCGCTTCAATTGCTGAGCGATGATTATTACGGCTATTCGCGCAAAGTGGATTTTTCAGCGGCAGCTGCCTTTACCCATCTTTTCGCGCGGTTGCTCCTTGATTCAAAGATGCCCCCGGATGTGCATGTCCTGAATGTCAATGTGCCTGCCACAGCCACACCTGACACCCCCTGGCGTCTGACTCACTTGAGTAAATATGCCTATTTTGAACCCTTTGTCAAACCAGCCGAAGATGGAAAGCCCAGGCGAGTTTCAGCAAAGATCGTCGTCCATGATGAGGAACTTGCAGACCCGACCTGTGATGTCACCGCCTTCTACCATGACAAAGTGGTCTCGGTGACACCTCTCAGCCTGAATCTGACCTCCAGGGTGGATCTGGCTGATTTTGACGGTCAAATTCGTTCCAGCCTGAAATAAAAGAAACCAACGTCAACAAAACCCCCGAACATTGGATCGGGGGTTGCTTTTTAGATATTGAAGCGGATGTTCAGGATATCACCGTCCTTGACGATGTATTCCTTGCCCTCCAGGCGGTATTTCCCCTTCGCCTTGGCCTCGTTCATCCCGCCGGAAGCCATCAAATCAGTATAGGAAATCACCTCCGCACGGATGAAACCCTTCTGCAGGTCGGTGTGGATCTCGCCGGCAGCTTCAGGGGCCAAAGCCCCGCGGTGGACGGTCCAGGCACGCACCTCGTCGGGTCCCACGGTGAAGAAGGATTCCAACCCCAGCAGGTCATATGAGTAGCGGATCATGCGGTTGAGGCTGGGCTCTTCAATGCCATATTCAGCAAGGAAGAGCGCGGCCTCTTCCTCCGAAAGTTGGGCAATATCCATTTCCAGTTTACCCTGCAGCGCCACCACCTGGCTGTGCCTGTGGGTGTAGTTGACCTGCGGCGCGGATTGCCCTTCCGCCAGGTTGAGCACGATGAGCATGGGTTTACGGCTGAGAAAGCCAAAACCCGAAAGCAGCTTTTCTTCCTCGGTGCTGATTTCCACATCCCGCAAAGGGATCTCTGCGCTAAGGGCTTCATGCAGGCGGCTGAACAGCACGCTTTCGCGTTCGATCAACCCCTTTTCGCGCCCGGCACCCTTCTTTTTTTCCTCGGCAAGGTGTTCAATTTTGCGTTCGGTTGAAATCAGGTCATTGAGCACCAGCTCACTGTCCATCGCCGCGATGTCACGCAGCGGATCGATCGTCTCACGCACATGGGGTACGTTTTCGTCCTCAAATACCCGTACGACATGGATGAGCCCATCCATTTGCGCCAGTTGGTTGAGCAGATTGCCCGAAATTCCGCCTTTGCTGGCGGTTCCATCCAACCCGGCGATATCCACATAGGTCACCTTGGCGTAGATCGTCTTTTTGGGTTTGAACATGTTCGAAAGGACATCCACACGTTGATCGGGCACATCCACCACTGCGGTATGCATTTCCATCTTGCCGGAAGCTGCCCCGGTAGGTTGGGTTCCGCGGGTTAAAGCGTTGAAGAGAGTGGTTTTACCCGTCTGAGGCAGACCAATGATTCCAAGGCGCATGCGATACGATTCCCTTGACCGTGGTAGATTTGTTGGATATACTCAGCTTTGCATGCCGGAGTGGCGGAATTGGCAGACGCGCACGACTCAAAATCGTGTTCCNNTGTGGGTTCGATTCCCACCTTCGGCACCTC
This sequence comes from Anaerolineaceae bacterium, assembly GCA_003501835.1. GTDB lineage: Bacteria > Chloroflexota > Anaerolineae > Anaerolineales > Anaerolineaceae > UBA6107. Next base: position 5,861 of record DNOU01000223.1, read on the forward strand.
GATTATAACACGGCGGTCCCCTGTAGTTTTGGGGGCTGTTCTTGTTTAAAGATCAATGCGCAGTCAGCTGATGGATTGCCTTCAGGTGCGGTCAGACCAGTGCAGGACGCACTCGAAGGCTCTTGTCTGGCTGGAGAGGTTCATCCCCTCCACGGTCCACAAATCATTTCCTTCTTCCGGTTGGTTCGCCAGGAGCGACACTGTCTCTCCCGGACGGATCTCGTGATCATAGTTGATCTGCATCCAGTCCAGTCGGCGGTTGCGGTAAGTGTCCAGATCAAAGCAATCGCACACCCATTCCACGTAACGGCTGTTGTTCACATGCCCCAGGAAATCCACAGCTGAATAACCTGCCGTCACCTGAAATTTCTCCTCGCCTTTCTGAGAAAGAGCGAGTTTTTCCAACGGCTCATCCAGACCGGACCTTTCAGGTGTAACATGCAGATCGAGATCCAGCTCCTGCGTGGGCACCATGCGCCGCGTACTGGCATCAATCATCAACCAGGCAGATGTGGCAGCTGCCAGGCGCTCACCATGAGAGTTGAGCAGCTCAAAGTCGCGGATGAAAAAGAGCTTTTGCTGAATCGTTTTGGGCCAGGTGCGGATGGTGATCTCTTCCCATACCCTGGGAAAATTGAAAAAGCGGATCTTCATACGCGAGTGCACCCAAAAGAGGTTGCGCGCCAGCATGGAATCAAAACCAAAGCCGAGAATCTCGGCATGCTGACTGGCTGCCTCGGTCAAATGTTGAAAAACGGCTGCCGGTTTCCAACGGAGATCGAATCCGCACTCGAACCCGTTCACTCTTTCGGTCTTTTCGTAGACTTTCGGTACTTCGATGTCCATGTGATTCACCTCATTCTCCAATGGGGTAATGTTAACCCCGATTCCACCGCTGGGGGAGTGCAGCCGCAGAAGTTTAAAGTGGCGAAGGGTTATGAATGTCGAAGATATTCTGGAACAATCTCATTTGACATTGTCTGAACGAGTTGGCTTAATGAATCTGAAGGCAAATCACGCTGATCGCCCGGCGACCGGGCATCATTGTTAATGAATCTCCAGGGACCAAAGAGGTGGAAAATGAACCTGTATTCAGATTTGAACACATCTCCCAGAATCTTGCTGGGTCCCGGACCCAGCATGGTGCATCCGCGAGTGCTGCGGGCGATGGCGCATCCGCTGGTTGGGCATCTTGATCCCCAGTTTGTGCAGTTGATGACTGAGGTGCAAGACCTGCTGCGCTACGTCTTCGAAACCGAAAATAAAATCACCTTCCCGGTTTCTGGCACGGGCAGCGCGGGTATGGACGCAGCAGTCTGTAACTTCGTTGAGCCGGGGATGCCCGTTCTGGCGTGCGTGAACGGCTACTTTGGAGGACGCCTATGCGAAATGGCAACCCGCTACGGTGCCGATCTCACCCGACTCGACCGCGCCTGGGGCACNNTCCACAGGGGCTCTGCAGCCATTGAATGAAATCGCAAAAATCGTCCACGAATTTGGCGCCCTGCTGCTGGTCGATTGCGTTACCTCGCTGGGAGGCATGCCGGTCAAGATCGACGAGACAGGCATCGATATTGCCTACAGCGGAACACAAAAGTGCCTCGGCGTGCCCCCCGGCCTCGCCCCGCTGACAATCAACCCCCGTGCAGTGGAAGCCCTGCACGCTCGAAAGACCGCTGTCCCTTCCTGGTACTTCGATATCACGGCAGTCGAGCATTACTGGGGTCCCGAGCGCACCTATCATCATACTGCACCCATTTCGATGAATTATGCGCTACGCGAGGGCTTGCGCATGATTCAGGAAGAAGGCCTCGAAGCCCGTTTCAAACGTCATCTCGATAATGCCGAGCTCTTTTGGGATGGGCTCAAGGATCTCGGTTTGGAACCTGTGGTCGAGCGCGCCCACCGCCTCCCCTCCTTGACGACGATCAAGGTTCCCGATGGGGTGGACGCCGGACAGGTGTGCAGCCGCCTGTTGAATGAATACAATATCGAAATTGCAGGAGGTCTCGGCGCTTTCAAGGGGAAAGTCTGGCGCGTGGGCTTAATGGGTTTTTCTTCATCGAAGGAGAACGTGGTTCTGCTGCTGGGTGCCCTGGAGCGGATCCTCAACCATTGATCCCGCCGTGGGTGTCGAGAAAAGAATTGTTTCTCGAAATAATCCATCGCCTGCGAACCTGCTGGAAGCACAGAACAAAGGGACAAATCCTCTTGCATGGTTTGTCCCTTTGAATTTACCTGAGGGGGGTATTGCCAGTTGGAATTAATTCTTGAAATAATTCGCTACAGGGTTTTACGCAGGATGGGACGGTAATCGCGCCTGGCCACCTCCACAAACCCGCAGCGCTCGTAGATCGATGTGATCCCCATATAGATCCGCCCAGAATGAACCTTCTCGTGAATGTCCAGCGGATACGCTTCGACGATTTTCGCCCCGCGGCTGCGGGCAAATTCGACGGCAGCTTCGACAAGAGGTTGCATGATCTGGTGCCTGCGGTAATTTCTGTGGATGAAGAAGCAAACAATCGACCAAACCTCCTGCCCGTCAACAGCATACAGCGTTTCCAAGGTGGCAAGGCGCGGGTAATCCGTCCGTGGGGCAATCGCCACCCAGCCGGCGGGCACTCCATCGGCATACGCGAGCAACCCGGGTTCGGCTCCCGAATGAACAGCCGTTCGCATGGCTTCCTTGTGCCCTTCTTTGCCGGCATTCCTAAATTCGCGATTGGTCATTCTCCACCACATGCACCAGCATCCTGCGGAGGCTCCATTCGGTCCGAACAAGGTTTCGAAATCAGTCCAACGCTGGCGTGTGAGGGGATGAATCTCAAGTTTTTCGATTTTTCCCACCGCTGCCATCTTCAATCACTCCATATCAGGGAAAAGGGAATGCGCCACACGTTTGAAAACGTGCTCAAAATCGGCTGGAAATTCATGCCGAATGCCGGTGAAAATCTCCACGCCTGATGGAATGTCATGTTCCTCCAACAGTTTCTGCATGGCTTTTGCCTTGGCGTTGCAGGATTCATCCAGCTCGCCCAGCAGGAAATATCCCTTGAGCGGTTTACCTGCAGCTGCATCAATGAGCGGGATCCAGCTGTCAAATTCAGCAAAGTATGGGCAAACCAGAAGAAAGGCAGCGATCGGAAAAGTCTGCTCCAAAGTCGCCTTCAATGCGATATGCCCTCCCATGGAAAACCCGCTGATCAGCGTGTGTTGAGGGTCAACCCGGTAGTGCTTGAGCACCCGCTGATAATGTGCCTCGATTTCACGCATGGCGACCGCCTGGTCGTTCCACACGTAAACATCACTTCCGCCCAGCTGGGAGGATTGGGGCAGCGCTGCCAGCCAGGAAGTGTGAGTGATGAAATTCCAGGTCGGCATAAAATATTTGAAATTGGTACTATTGCCATGCAGTGCCATGAGGAAAGGTTGGTTTCCCCCGATGGGATTATGGGGTTGAAGGATTTGCAATAATGGCCTGCTGTTCTTTTGCGCTTCTTGAAGCATCACCAGGTTGCGGGAAACCAGCTTTTCGAAGAACTGTCTACCCTGCAGCTCTGCCAGGTCATCCTCCTTCCGGAGGGCATTTTCCGAGAAGAAATATCCCTGGTCGAGCGCGTCCTCCAGGATCTCCTCTGCCAGGGTCAGGTCGCCTGCTCTGGCAATCAGGCAGTGCCGGAAGTAGAAAGAT
>DNOU01000105.1 GCA_003501835.1 Anaerolineaceae bacterium
CCAAAACCAGAGCCAAAAGGAAATCCATTGATCCGCGTTTCCCCGCCCTGACCTGAGATCGCCACCGAGCTTGCTCCGCCAATATCAAACGCCAGCACACCCTTTTGTGGATCGTTGGTGGCACTTAAAAACCGTACAATCTTTTCGGCACCCAAAGTGGAGGGTTCAGGTGCGGCATTACAGATGGTGCTGATCCTGTCCAGACCATGGATAAAGCGGGATTGAACCTGGTTCACCAGGCTGGATAAGCCTGTTTCAACCCTGGCCGCTTCATCAAGGTCAATCTGCGGACGCACGTTGGGAAGTACATGGAAGGCTGAGAACCGCTCCACTTTGTCTTTTACCGTTGGAGCCACAGCTTGATTTCCAACAAACACCACCTCGGGACGCTCCCCTGCCGGCATGACCCGCAAGACATTGCAGATCAGATCGGCGATCTTTAACACAGAGCGGCTTGCACCGTTATCGCTGCCGCCGGCAAAGAGAATAAGATCAGGCTTCGCGGTCAAAATCGCTTCAACCTTTGCGTCAGCCGTGCGCGAGTCGTTTATCCCAAAACTTTCCAACACTTGACCGGGTACGGAAGAAGCCAGGCGGTTGACTGACTCCAGGGATGCATCACCCAGGAGCCCAAAAGTCACCATGTCCAGGGGTTTCCCGCAGGAATAGGTTACCACGAGACGGTCGACGCCTTCACCTCCTGCCTGGCTGGGTAGAATGATGTTGGCATCGCGGTCAAGAAGGATCTTACCGGTAATCGCTTGCAGCCGGTCCAGAGCCTGGTAAATCCCTTCACCGATATCAAAATAGGGAGCATTGACCGTGGACGGCGAAATCCCCGAAGCGATGAAGCGGTACTGGCCGTCTGCCACATCAAAAAGGTTGGCCCGGGTGTTTACTGATCCCAGATCAAGGGCAAGGATTGAAACGGCATCCAATGCATTCGCTGTCATGCCCTAACCCCCCACCAGTGATGTGACAGCCCGAATGATGAAATCTGCGCGGCCGACCAGGGCTGTCAACCCGGCTGAAAGCACACCGGCAAAGACAGAACCCAGCGTGACCGCAATAAAGAATTGTCCAATTCCTGAAATGATGGCGGTGAGCTTCGAGCGTTTGGGCAGCTCCCCAACTTTCTGCCGGGCGCCAAAATTGAAATAGACGAGTGTGGATACCGTACCCACGAGCAGAAAGATCCCCTCCAGAATTTGCACTCCGGGCGCCTGACCGAAAACATTGACCTGGGGATCAAATGCGCCAATTGCGGCTCGCACCTGGTTGAAAATCGTCCCCAAAGCTGCACCACCGATGGCAATGGCCGCTCCCGATCCCACCAGGACCGCCATGGAGATATTCCCCAGGCGGCCGAGGCGCGGCGAAAGCTTGGTCAGCAGGAGTCCGGAAAGTACCAGGGGAACCAATGCCAGGGTTGACCCCTGAATGATGGGGGCGATCAATCGGGGAAGGAGCACCTGGTAAAGAATGACCACTGCAAAATACCCTGCTGCAGCCCCGATGAAGATGGCCGTGGCAAAGCGGAAGAAGACATTATCCCCAAACAGGTAGCTGAAAATGAACAGCGTCAAAACCAGGCTGATCAGGGTCCAGACCATGTCCACGTTAAGCGTCAACTGACCCATATCAACCTTTCATCCCTTGAGCAGAGGGAGTGACCAGGCTGACAATCCCACCGATGAGCAGGATTGCCAGAACCAACAGGTTCAGCACCTGGTAAGAGCCAAAAAAGAACGAAGAATTACCCTGCAAATTCATAATCTGCTCATACGCTGACCCACCGCTGATGCCAGCCACAACTGCATTTACCTGACCGCTGGCATAATAAGGTTGCAGCATGGGGGCTGCCTGCGCGCTGGTCACCAGGATGAGCGGAACACCATTTAGAGACGCCCCTACCTGTTCCACCCAGTACCTGCCGGTATCTGCGTCATCGGTCACCACCACCAGAGCACCCAGGTCGGTCAGGCTGTGCACATTTTGAAGCAAGGAACCAGACCAGGGTTGTGCCAGGTCGAGGTCGTAAGGTAGCGCCGTCCGCAAATCGGTGGTCAATCCCTGGATCCCGATGGACCCCCCGGGAAGGTAACCAAAGTCCACTAAGCGGGTCGATAGATCATATGAGTTGACCAGCACCTGCGAACGGGATAGCATCCCTTCCATCAAAGTGGAACCTACGGGATTGGTGGATACGACCGCCATGGGGATATTGCGCAGCATCAAATGCTCTAGAAGTGAGTGAGTGGTGAGACTGATTTCCTCAGACAGGCCAGCTTCAAAATCTGCCACAATCATTACCGGCTTGTCCGCTGCAAGGCTGTTGACCAAACGATAGGCGTTGCCTGTCTCAGGCGGATAAAGCATTGGCAGGAGCGAGGTGCCAGGTGCCCGAAGTTGCACAAAAAAGACCGCTGCCAGCAGGATCAGGCTGATCGAAATCTTCAACCATTTTGAGCTGGCAGGCGTACGGGTTTCTACAGCGGACTTAACCTCCACCGGTTCAGCAAGCAGACTTTGAAAAAGCTCTGCCCTTAACCTTTGCCGTTCTGTGACCTGCACCTTGTTGGTGAAAATGGCTGGTTTTTCAAAAGCCGCGCCCAAGCCTGCCCCTTCCAGTGCACCTTCGATCCCTGCCAGTGGACCTTCGCGTACCTGCCCGGTTGTGGAAACGGACGGACTTTGTGGAATGGACTCAATGGGGCGTAAGTTTTGCATCCAGGGTGGCAGCACAGCTGGTTCTACTTCCTCAGCCTCTGCTTCTTCTTCTGGTTCAAAATCAGGTTCAGTCACCGACACACCCCAGTCACTCTTTTGCACCCCAAGGAAGGGTGTCAGTGGCTGGGTGGATTCATCCTCCGCGGCGACAGATCCCGCCGACTCCTGAGGTTCCTCCGGTTCGGGTTCCTGATAATGGGTCAGCCAATCCAAATCCGCATTTTCTGCTGCGGT
>DNOU01000102.1 GCA_003501835.1 Anaerolineaceae bacterium
TATCCGGAAGGATTTTGAACAACTGTACATAATTATCCAGCGTGAAGGGATTCGGGATGATGTTGCGTGCAAACTGCTGCGCGGGTTCGCGGAATGACACCGAGATCATCCACAGAAAAGGAACCACCATAATCACCGCGCCCAGGATGAGCAGTGTGTAGGTCAGGATATCCCCAAGGAGCCTGGTTTTCGATTTGGACATGGTCAGCTCCTATTCATAGACCACATAATGACGTTCCCACCAGAACATGATCAGCATAAAGATACCCACCAGCAAAGCCAGCTGGATTGCCTGCGCGCTGGCGTCACCCATGCGAAAAAAGTTAAAGGCGTTGCGGTAAATGGAATACACCGCCACGGGAACCGTGCTGTTGCCCTGCCCCCGCCGGGTAAGCATGTAGATGTAGTCGTACGCCTGGAACGCATTGATTGCCGTGATCAAGGTCTGGAAAAATATGCTTGGGGTGATGAGCGGAAGCGTAACGTGGAAGAACTGCTTCACCGTTCCCGCTCCGTCGATGGAGGCCGCTTCGTAGTAGTCCCTCGGGATGGCTGTCAGGCCCGCCAGGAAGATGATCATCCCCTCCCCGATCGCCCCCCAGACATTGACGATGACCACCGAGGTCATGGCATTATCCGCGCACAACCAGCAGACCGGTGCCAGGTGGAAGAGTTCTAGAAAGGCATTGAGCAGGCCGGTATCCTTGCCGTAAATCATGTTCCAGACCAGGGCTGAAGCCACCGCCGAGGTCACAGCCGGCAGAAAGTAGATCGTGCGAAAGATGCTCACCCCGCGAATCTTACGGTTGAGCAGAACCGCCAGCAGCAGCGAGATGATCACCACGGCTGGAACGTATTCTGCAGAGAATAACAAGGTATTGGTGAATGCTTCGATGTAGTCAGGGTTCGTGAAGAGAGCTTCATAATTCGACAGCCCTGCCCAGGTGGGTGGGTTGATCAGATCCCAGTCAAAGAAGCTAAGGCCCAGTGTTGCCAGCAGTGAACCGACGGTGCCGAACACAAGGCCAATCAACGTGGGTAAAAGCATCACCCATAGCCAGATCTTCTCTCGTCCAAGCAATTTAAGGCCGTAATTCATGCTTACTCCGGGGTCACCCCTTCCCCGTTTGAGGAAGGGGTGACTTCTCTTGAGGATAGATTACTTGTTCTTTGCCAAAATTTCATCCGCGGCTTTGACGACCTCTTCGAGTGTGGGACCAAGCTCAGCCTCGCCGTCAAAAACGGGTGTCAGGCCATCCCCCACCACTCCAGCCCACTCTTCGTAACCCTTGAAAACAGGTTTCATGTGGGCAAAAGCAACGGAATCCAGAAAGACCTGTTGATTGAGAGAGCCAGGCTGCTTGAGGTAGGAATCGCTCTCCGCTACTGATTTCAAAACGGGGATGGCGAATCCAAGTTCCGCAAGCCGTTTCTGGCCGGCTTCACTCAAAGCGAACTGGATGAACTTGAAGGCTGCATCCGGATTCTTGGAGTCCCTGGAGATCACAAACCCGGCACTGTTCACGCTGGTGGCCTGTCCTTTGGGACCCTGCGGCATGGGGGCAACATCGAAATTGAGGCCAGCACCCACATAGCCCGGTACCGCCCAGTGACCGATGGTTGTCATGGCAGCCATGCCGGATTGGAAGAGGTCTGCACCATACTCGCCTGAGGTGGTGGGAGTGGGCATCACGCCTTCCTTGTACAGACTGTCGATGAACGCCCAGGCTTCCTGGGCAGCAGGTTCGCCAATGAGAGTCCTGGTGTGGTCGGCGCTGATGATATCGCCACCNNNNTTGCCGTCGCCATTCTTGTCGAGGGTGAGTTTCCTGGCAGCTGCCAGCAAATCATCATAGGTCCAATCAGCAGTGGGATAAGCCACCTTGGCGGCATCGAACATATCCTTGTTGTAGAAAAGGACAATGGTCTGGAAATCGCGCGGCAGACCATAATAGCCGTCCGGCGTTTTGTAAGCGGTCAAGGTGTTGGGGTAGAAGCCATCCAGGAAACCAGCGTTGGCATCAATGTATGGCTGCAGGTTAAGCAGCGCGCCGCGGCTTTGCCAGTCCAAGAAGAGCGGAGCATCCATGGCGAACACATCGGGGGGTGTACCTCCAGCGATCAGCGTGTTCAATTTGGTCCAGTAGGAATCCCAGTCAGAAACATCCACATTGACAGTGATGCCAGGATTGGCCGCCTGGAAATCATCCACCACCGCCTGCCAGACGGTGAGTTCTTCAGGTGCGCCCCACATCATGAATGTGACTTCCGTCGAACCTCCAGGCGCTTCGGTACCCGTTGCAGGGGTCTGGGTGGGTGTTGCGGAACAGGCTGCCAGCAGCATGCCCGCGATCATCAATACTACAAACAGCTTCTTCATTTCTTCCTCCTTGATTTGGGTAACAACTCGAAAAATCACAGATTCAGTGTGACCACAGCGGATAAATGTTGGGGGGAATCTGGATTCAAGCCCTTGGCCAGTGATCTGTGAAACGCCATCAATTGCAGCACCGGAAGGTACAATACCCCGCGTACCTCTTCGGGAATGGCAGAGTGAAATTCAACATCAGCGTGAGATTCTGAAAGCGCCAGAATACTGGCTCCCAAGGCTTGCATTTCATCCAGAACTGCCTGCTCTTGGGCGAAATTCTCCGCTGAAAGAAGCCCGACGACCACCGTGCTTTCTCCAACCATTGACATTGGACCGTGCCGGAACTCGTGGAAATAGAAGGGTTCCGAATGCGTAAGGGTCATTTCCTTCATCTTAAGACTGACTTCACACGCCAGCCCGTACCGCGTGCCTGACCCAAGGAAGTAAAAGCGGTCGTAATTGAGATTCTCTCCCACCTCCTGCGACAGGTTCTCGTACTTTTCCATTAATTGCTGACCAATCCCCGGTAGCTCGTCCATGGCTGACCGCAATTCATTTCTGCCAGCGGCAATGGCACATAACGCGGTCACTGCGACGAGCATCGAGGCATAGGAACGGGTTTGCGCAACCGAGAATTCCTGTCCTGCGGGAATGATGATGCTTAAATCAGCCAGTGTGGAGAGTGTGGTGTCGTAATTGCTGACCACGATCACCTCCCCCAGCCGTGCTTTTTTGAACTGCTCCACCGCTTTGACTGTTTCGCTGGTGGTGCCTGAACGGCTGATGGCAATCAGTAGACATGGAGATTTCTGATCCACCACCGCGGCGGTGTTGAAAAGCAGCTCGCTTCCAGGTACCGCCCGGGCATTTTTACCCGTCATCTTCTGGAACAAAGCAGCGCCCGCCAAAGAGAGATAGTAGGTGGAGCCGCAGCCGCTAAAGAGCACCTGGTTGTAGCGATCCGTCAGGGCTTTGATGGCAGGTGCCGCAGCCCATGCCACATCCAGGGCGTTTTGCCATGCCTGGGGTTGTGTTTTGATTTCAGTGTAGGTATAGGATTCGTTCATACGTTTC
>DNOU01000152.1 GCA_003501835.1 Anaerolineaceae bacterium
GTGATCGAGGATCTCCCTCGCATCAAGGCACTGGGCGTGGATTACATCTGGCTCATGCCCATTCACCCGATCGGGAAAGTGAACCGCAAGGGTACGCTGGGCAGTTCCTATGCCATCGCGGATTACATGGCCGTCAATCCCGAATATGGCACGGAAGAAGATTTCAAACGCTTGATTGCCGCCGCGCATGGCTTGGGGCTGAAGATTATGATTGATGTGGTCTACAATCACACCTCTCCCGATTCAATCCTCGCCCGGCAGCATAAGGAATGGTTTCGATTGGATAAAAATGGCAATCCCACCACCTCCGTACCAGAATGGTCGGATATTGTGGAATTGGATCATTCGCACACGGAACTGCATGACTATCTGGTAAAAGCTATCCAAAAGTGGACATCTTTTGGATTGGATGGTTTCCGCTGTGATGTGGCATCGCTGGTGCCACTGGAATTCTGGTATAAGGCAGATGCTGCTGCCAAAGCCATCAATCCGGATATGATCTGGTTGGCAGAATCGGTGCATCCTGATTGGGTGGTGGAAAGGCGGCGCAACGGGCTGTTCGCGCTCTCCGACAGCGAGCTCTACCGCGTTTTTGATATTACCTATGATTATGATATCTTCCGTCCCTGGGAAAGGGCAGTGCAGGGAAAACTGGATACGCGTTATTATCTGGATCTGCTCTATTTGCAGAATGCCATCTACCCGGCTGATTTTGTCAAGCTGCGTTATGTCGAGAACCACGATACCGATCGCGTGATGGATGTGGCTCCTTCTCGCGAGCAAGCACTGGCATGGACCGCCTTGCAGGCTTTTAATAAAGGTGCTTGGTTGATCTACGCCGGTGAAGAATCCGCCTCCCCCCGTAAACCTTCCCATTTTGAAAAGGATGTCATTCCGTGGGGCAATTATGAATTAACTGATTTTATCCAGCGTCTGGCCGTGTTAAAAAAAGACTCGGCACAAAAAGAAGGAGAATTGTACTGGTTGTCATCCGAACCGGCTGTGCAGGCGGTTTGGTTCGCAAAAGGGATCAGTCTGGCAGCGGTTTTCAATACCGCCGGAAAGAAAGGCGAAATCCTCACCGCTTTTCCGGATGGTACCTATCAAGACCTCCTCACCGGTGAGGATTTCAGTATCGTCGATCACAGGATGCAGATTCCCGTCACCGCCTGTATTTTCCACTGCAGGCTGAAGAATTCACCTCCTTCACGGGAATTGCTGCTTGTTTAGCCTGATAACCCTGGTTGTATAACTTATTCTCCCTGGCTCTGCAGACTGAACATGGGGATCAAAGCAAAATCCTCGATGGTCAGCTCTGATTGGCTCTTGTCATTGGGAGTGAAATTACTCAGGATGGTTTCCTGGTCGGGAGTGCTGCTGGCTGACCATACCATATCCACCACACGGGTATGGTTGCTGCCGGTGGGAGCTCCGCCCAAACGCCACTGTTCTGCTGTCTCATTCACATCTCGCACGCGCCAGACTCCCAGTGATGGATAACCATCCTGGCTCAATACCACAGCCGCGTATGCCCAATCTTCGGGTGAGGAATCTCCAAAAACTTCCCGTGGAACGCGCAGGGTGACTTTATTGGTGGCGGGGTCAACCAGAATCTTGAATTCCGTGTTGAGGTTCATCGGTTCTCCGGTTTCGGGATCGGGCGAAAGAATTTCCGGATACCAACCCTCCGCCCACGCGGCGATATCCCAGCCGTATCCTTCTTCCAGCCCCAGGTTTCTGCCAGGCAGCAGTACCCTTGAACCCGTTCCTGCACCCGGGTCGGTATCAACATACACGTCCATGGTTTGCAGTGATAGATTGATTGATGACCCCCATGGATTGGTGATAGGTCCGAAGAACGTGAAATCGAACAGTACATAGGTATCGTTGTACGAAACTTGAAATGTGTTGATATCGAAAACCTGCGGCTCAAAGACCGTGTCGGTCGGGTAGGTATAGGTTCCCGGTCCATGATCATCACCCTGCGGGTCTTGGATGGTCAGCACGCTGGTGTAGGCCCCGATCTGCAGCAGGTTGACTTCTGCCGGTCCATCCTGTGGGAATACATCCACAATGGAGGGATCAACGGTCTTGATCAGGATGGCATCCCCGGTCTCCAATTCCCCAAGCTGGTCAAATGGAATAGAGAGTTCAATGGTCGAACCCTGCCGGGCAACATTCCAGGTTACATTGCTGGCTTTCCAGGTCTCATTTTCTACGATATAGCTGCTCTGCCCTTCAGGAGAGAAGCGCAGTAGATGCGATGCAGCTATCCCGATCTGATCTGTCCCATCGTCATTCATGATGAACGGATAGTATTCTGCCATTTTGGGAAGGCGCAGGTACAGATCGAATCCATTTTCTAACGCATCGCTGTTTTGCAGATCGAGCTGCACGTACAGGTTGCTGGCATCCATGCTGATTGCCATGCCCTGGATGGCTGCATTTTCATCCGTATTGCTGTACTCGGCTGCCGCTGACCACTCGTCAACGGTTGCCTGCCCATC
>DNOU01000164.1 GCA_003501835.1 Anaerolineaceae bacterium
ACCCGGTATGCCACGCCCAAAACACGCAGAGCATTGCGGGTCATGGCGTCATTGGCATCCAGCACCTTCCTGCGCCATGCATCATCCATCGGCAGGGGGGTATGATCGTCAAGCGGCTGGTACCGGTTGCACAATTTCAAAACAATATCCGGTGCTCCTTTTTCCGCAATGACATAGGAATCCTTGCGAGAGTCATCCACGAAAGGTGAAATGTCTTCAAGCGTGGGATTCTTGATGGAGTGAATGGTGACCATGCGCTTGCGTTCAGAATCGAACGGAATTTCCTTTTCGCGCGGGTACGATTCATCCAGGTCCGCTGAAACAGCACCTGCCTTATACGCAGCCACCAGGATCGATCCCTCCGTGGGGTCCCCCACCATGCGGATGGTCGTGTTGCCATAATCATCCTTGGATTCCTCCAATTTGGCGTCATTGTTCAATGCACCCACCCAGAGTGCGGTGCGCGCAGCCTCGTATTGATCCAGGTTGACTTTTTGTCCATTTACAAAGAAATCGCCCACCGGTTCATAGCCTGTACCGCTGACATCGATAAACTGACCATCCACCCAGATGCGGGTGACCGTCATGATGTTTTGGGTGAGGGTGCCGGTCTTGTCGGAACAAATGACCGTGGCTGAACCCAGCGTCTCCACCGAGGAAAGTCTGCGGATCAGGGCATGCCGCTTGATCATCTCCCTCATACCCAGGGCCAGGCTGATGGTCACGATGGCAGGTAGACCCTCAGGCACGGCGGCCACCGCCAGGCTGACAGCGGTCATAAAGAGCGCCAGTGCATTACCACCCTCAATGATCCCCACCAGGAAGACCAATGCACAAACGCCAATGGCGGCAAATCCGAGCGTCCTGCCCAACTGGTCCAGGCGCCGCTGTAGCGGGGTGACTTCCACCTCCACGCTTTGCAGCATTCCGGCGATCATGCCCAACTGGGTGTTCATCCCTGTACTGGTGACCACTCCCTTGCCACGACCGTATGTAACCACAGTGCCCATGAAGGCAGCGTTCCTGCGGTCGCCAATGGGGCTTTCGTTTTCCAGCACCAATGTGGCATTCTTTTCCACTGCCAGCGATTCTCCCGTGAGGGATGCCTCATCCACCTTGAGATTGACCGTGTTGACCAGCCTCACATCCGCAGGGATGTAGTTCCCGGCTTCGAGGAAGACAATATCTCCGGGTACCACAGAAGGTGCCGGGATGGAAATGTGCACACCATCCCTCAAGACATGAGCTTCAGGCGCCGACATCTTCTTCAGAGCAGCAAAAGCCTCCTCAGCGCGGCTCTCTTGCACCACCCCAAGGATGGCATTCAAGAGAACGATGGCCAGGATTGCGCTGGCTTCGATGTACTCTCCCAATATAAAGGAAAGGATCGAAGCCACGATTAAGAGTATGATTACGAAGCTCTTCAGCTGTTCCAGAGTCAATTGAAAAAACGAGGGGCGGGGTTTTTCCTTTAATTCATTGGGACCATACTCCCCAAACCGTCGATTTGCTTCTTCTGTGGACAAACCCTTTTCCTGGTCAGTTTGAAGCCGGCCAATCGCTTCTTCTGCTGATAACGCATGCCAGGCAACAGTTAATTCCTGCTGCCCGGGGTCTCCTTTTTCAGTTTTTCCTTCCATCATCCTCTACTCTCCTTTAATCGGGTACGATACGGGTGCCGGGCGGGATCGTGGTGTCTTTGGGTATGACGACGATCCCATCGCGAACCACCCAGCCCACGCCGTCAATATCAGTGCCTCTCGGGAATGGTTTGATCAAAGTACCCCGCCCGATGCGTGCATTTTTGTCAATGATCGCCCCTTCGATCACGCAACCTGCCCCCACACCCAGGTTGACAGGTCCATCTGCCTCATCGAGGCAGGGATTCTCGTAATAATCGTTTCCCATCAAGATCGAGTCGCGGATGACCACCCCGCTGGCAATCTGGCTTCGCAAGCCGATGATGGAATGATGGATCTCCGCTTGAATGATACAGCAGCCTTCCGAGAGGAGCACATGTTCGAAGACGCTTTTCTCCAGCGTCGAGCCGGGCAAAAACCGGGGGTGGCTGTAAATGGGATGATCCGGATCCACAAAACTAAATGGCGAGTCGGGCATGCACAATGCCAGGTTGGTATCGTAGAACGAGCGGATCGTCCCGATATCCTCCCAGTAGCCGTCAAAATCATATCCCAACACAACATGGGTTTTGATGATCGCGGGCAGCACATGACTGCCAAAATCATCAAATTCACTGTGTGCCAGCAGATCGATCAGAACATCAACGTTGAACAGGTAGATCCCCATTGACATCAACAACGGTCTCTCCTGGTCCTCCCGGCTGATGAATTGCATGAGCGTCTCAGGATCTTTTGGTTTTTCGACAAAGTCAGTCAAAAATTGATTTTCATCGCGCTTCAAAATACCAAATCGTTTTGCATCTTCCATTGCCACCGGGCGAACTGCTACGGTTACATCCGCATGGCGATTCAAATGCAGCTCCAGCATTTTGTCATATTCCATGCGGTACAGGTGATCCCCTGCCAGGATGAGTACGTATTTGCAGCGCGTTGCTTTGATCTCAAAAAGTTGTTTGCGTACCGCATCCGCGGTTCCCTGATACCAATCCGTGCTGCTGACAGTCTGTTCAGCCGCCCAAATCTGCACCCATCCGGTGTGGAAAGCATCGAAGTTATATGTCCGGCTGATATGGCGGTGCAG
>DNOU01000033.1 GCA_003501835.1 Anaerolineaceae bacterium
GGTGAACAAAGAGAAAGTTTCATATATAATCATTTGTGGTGGAATAGAATTTCCAGCCTCGTAATGCCTGCTGCCTGATGGAGTATTAAATTTGATTTTTCGCCGCCGCTCCACGCTGACATTTACCGTGTTGATGATGACCCTCATCAGCATGCTCCTCTCATCCTGCAGCGGACAGGGCAGCAAGTTGAATGCCAGCGGGAAGACCTTTGAGGTCTCGCCAGGTTTCAGGGAGTTTTATCAAACCCTGGGCGGAAGCGAGGTCATGGGTCCGGCGATTTCTGAAAACTTCGCCTTTGAATCACTTCAATGCCAGTACACCGTTAACGCTCTCATGTGCATGAACCCGTCCTCCTCTGATGCCTCCCGCTTCAGTCTTTATCCCCTGGGCATTCCCATGAACATCCGCGAAGACCCTGCAGTGAATCCGGCTCAGGGTAACGAACGTATTATCAACGGTTATGGAATTTACGATGAATTCCTGCCCCTGTACGACAAGCTTTCGGGCGGACTGTACGCCGGCAATCCGCTGACGCAGGTGCAACTGAATTATGCCCAGCAGCGCATCGAGCAATACTTTGAAAATGTGGGGTTCTACCGCAAGTTCAGCGATCCCCCCGGTCAGGTGCATCTGCTGGCATACGGCTCATTCTCCTGCGCAGCCAACTGCAATTACAGCCCAAGCGTGGATGCGTTGATCATCAATTCGACCAGGAAAGTGGAAGATCAGCCTTTCCTTTCAGGGTTGGGGCGCATCAGTGCCACCACGATCTTCGGAAGCCCGCTCACCCAACCGTATATCGCCGCGGATGGCAACGAAGAGCAGGTGTATGAAAACGCAGTCCTTTATGCTCCTCCCGGCAACCTTGTCGATATCAAGCTGCGCGCATTACCACTGCTGCTGAATGAACGGCGGACCGATCCTGGTCCCAAGGTTTACGGGTCTCAGAACGGAGTGGTGTTCTACCCTACATCCGGAGAAATGGGTTATCACGTCCCCATGGATTTTGATCGCTTCATTTCCTCCCATGGCGGCATGGAGATTTCCGGCAAGCCCATTGCCGAGGTATACGAGGTGTCCACAGGAGTGTACCGGCAATGTTTTGAAAACTACTGCCTCGATTACACACCTGCTGCCGCAGAGGAATCAAAAGTGACACTCGCATCTCTGGGTAAGGCATATCTTGACCAGCTGCAGAGTCAGTCTTCCTCGCAGGAATTGTTCACCTTTTCACCCGATACTGTGACGCTGCAGGTGGATGAGCAGTACGAACAGTTGTCACCTGACACTGAACAGAAGATTGAGATCCTTGTGCTGCGCAATTCCGATGGTCAACCCCTGTCCAACCTTGAGGCTGACCTTGACCTCACGCTTCCGGACGACAGCCACTACACAGCAACCTTCCTCCCCACCCAATCAGATGGAAAGTCCTCCGTTACAGTGCCTCCTGCCAGGGGATACCTCAATGGATCAATACTGGTGTACAAGGTCTGTCTGAAGGCAGCCACCACCACGCCGGTCTGTGCATCGGGAAGTTACATCCTCTGGCAAGCCCCCTGATCAAGGCTGGGTATCGGCGTACACCAGGACCCTGGCAATCGGTCCCCGGCTGGAATACACATTCAAAGCATAGTTGACTTCGCTGCCTGAGGCGGTGTCGATGGCAAGTTCGATGCGGCGAATGCCGTTCACCTTTCCCTGTCCGTCAAAACTCACCGCCACGACCATGAGGGTCCTGTCTCCCGTGGCAGCTTCGGTGTAAACCCCTGTCCCGCTGATGGATGCTGAATAACCATCATCTGAAATGACAACCCGGGGTTCCTTCATCGAGATGCCAGGGGCGGGGGGCGTGGCAATACCGGAAGAGGTCAGGACCTTCAATTCCACCTGGGGTTGGGAGGGAACTGGCTGAGCAAAATAGGCGAACACCGCCAGGCTTTCGCCTGGTTGAAGAATCTCCAGGGGCAGCAGCGCCTTTTGGCTCACGGTAGTCCCGGAGGCAGGATCTTTGAGTTGAAACTCTCCGCTGAAATTGCCAACTGCAGTCTGCTGTTGATTTTCGATTGTGGCAAAGCAGTACAATCCCCCTGTGGCGGCAGGTGAACACTCCGCGGCATTGACCTGTACCGGCACCGGGGTGGGTTCGCCCGCTGAGGGCGTCAGGGCAGCAGTACGCGGTAGAGGAATGATCAATTTTGTACCGACCGGCATCATGTACGGATCCACCGTCGGATTCGCAGCCTTCAGTTCATCCACGGTCAGCCCGTTGAGGTAGGCAATCACCCCCAGGGTATCTTTTTCCTTGACCACATATACCCGCGGCGTGGGCGTGGCAGTGGGCGCCAATGTGGCGGTGGGGGCATTCACAGGCGTTGGGGTGAGGGTGGGTGTTTGGGTGACAGTGGAATAGGGCGTAAGATGCGCCTGCACTGAGCTTGTTGCCGTGACCTCGCCAGGTGCTGCGCTGCAGGCACCCAGTATGAGGGTCAGGAGGATCGTCAAAGGAAGAATGGCTTTGATTCTCATAGTCTGCATTATACCTCGACCTTTTCACTGCTTGCCCACTGTTTCAGCCTATGCTAAACTCAAGAAATGACCCCTGAAGAACGGATGTTGGAAGACGCCAAGGCCGCAGTGCGTTCGGGTGATCTCGCCCGCGCCCGTGAATTGCTTGAGTCCTACTTCAAGACGAATCCGCGCAATGCTGACGCCTGGGTCTGGATGAGCACAGCGGTCACCAGTGAACACGAACGCCGTCTTTGCCTGAAGCGTGCCCTGGCACTGGATCCCGCAAACAAGTCTGCCATCCTTGGTCTACGTCTGCTCGGGGAAAAGATCGGTGAGCCTCTCAAGCTCATTCCTGTTGAAAAACCCAGGCCCAAAAAGCCCACTTTGCTGGAATCCCTGCAGGAAAAATACCAGATCATCCGCGAGGACCCCCAAAAATGGACCAATTTCAAGATCCTCAGCGGTGCAGGCGCTTTTGCGGTGCTCATTTTGGTCGTCTTTGCCATTGTTCAGCTTGGACGCGATCGTTCCGGCAACGAGGTGGTGCGTTTTTCCACCCCTTTGCCCACTGCCACCGCCACCCTGGTACCCACTCCCACTTATGTCGGACCCTTACCCCTGTGGATGAAGCTTGAGGCCACCTTTACCCCCACACCCCAGTTTGTCTCCACGCCCCACATCCGCATGGAAGCCTACTCCGCCGCCATGACCGCTTATGAAAAGCAGAACTGGCCCAAGGTGGTGGAATATCTTACACAATACCTGAGTGCCGAACCCAATTCACCTGATGTTCTTTATCATATGGGTGATGCCTACCGATTTATGCAGCAATACGTCGAAGCCAAGGCGGCTTACGAAAAAGCTGCAAATATGGATCCTTCATTTGCGCCTGCCTACCTGGGATTGGGCCGGGTGTACATGTCGCAAACACCTGCTGATCTCAACCAGGCACAGATCGCATTCGAAAAATCCATTGCATTGAATCCCTCGCTGTACGAGAGTTATTACGAACTCGCACATGTGGCTTTGTTGAACAATGACCCGTCACTCGCAATCCAACGCCTCGGATCTTTGAATGGTCTGGTCCCGGAATCATCATTGGCGGACTATTATTATGCCTGGGCATACCTTCTACAGGGTGATGTGCCGCTTGCCCTGACCACAGTGCAGCAAGCCAATGCGCTGGATATCACCGCTCTTCCCGTTTACCTTCTTTGGGGGCAGATCCTGCAAGCCAGCGGTGATTTTCAGGGTTCGCTGAACCCCACCAGCACTTTTTTGACCTATGTGCCAGCAGATGTGACAGGAACACTGGTGCTCGCAAACGCCTACTTCCACCTGGAACAATACGATGTTGCTGTTTCCACGCTCAGCGCCTTGATCAACCTGCATTCTGACAACGTGACCGCCCTGAACATGCGCGGGCAGTCCTATATGAAATTGCAGGATTATGCCAGAGCGTTGGAAGACTTTCAATCTGTTCTTTCCATTGACCCCAGGTCCTATGAAGCCAGTCTTGGCCGCGGTAAAGCGCTTCTGGCCAGCGATTCAGCTGGCAGCGCTTACCTGCAATTCACGCGCATGAACAACCTGGCTGAGACTGATGCTCAAAAAGCCGAACTGGCATACTATCGGGCGGTCACGAACATGAGCCTGGGCCAACTGCCTGCTGCAATCCGCGATTTTGAGTCATTCCTCTCTTATCCCGCGGAGATTGTCTCCCCTGAACTTCGGGCGGATGCTGAAACCCGTTACCTGCAGCTGGTGACGCCCATCCCTACTGCCACTCCCTGAGCTGTGACCGCCGCCGTGCAAAAATCCCGCCTTTACTTCCTGCTCAAACAACGACACACGCGCCGCAAGCAAAAATTTGAAAAGTCGCAGCGCTTCTTCTCACGCACTGCCAGGGGGTTGCTGGCATTGCTGTTACTGGTGGTCTTCGCAGTCATCTTCTGGGCAGGCTGGGAGTACACCCGCATCAGCGCCGCTTTGCCTTCGGTCCAGGAGCTCAACCTGCTTCTTAATCGCCAAAATGGGGAATTGCTCAGTCCCACTCGCATCTATGACCGCAGCGGCAAAGTCCTGCTGGCAGAGCTCGGCACCCCTGCTGCAGAACGAAAATTCCTTTCGCTCGACGCGGGTGCGGAAGATCACATCAGTCCACAGATGGTAAACACAGCCGTCAATTTCCTCGAGCCAGATTACTGGACGGATAGTGGCATCTCTCTTTCGCAGTTGACCGATCCCTCCCCTGCCACCATCCCTGAACGACTGGTGATCGATCTCCTGCTGTCCAATGAGCCTGCTTCTCCCATTCGGGCACTCAGGATGCGGCTGCTTGCCTCCCAGGCTGTACACCAGTATGGCAAAAACCAGG
>DNOU01000107.1 GCA_003501835.1 Anaerolineaceae bacterium
GTGCAGCTTACCAAGGGCTGTTCCGCAATCCTCTGGCTGACCCTTACCTGATCGGTGTCGCGTCTGGCGCCGGGTTGGGCGCCATTGCTGCAATGGCGGTCCATTGGCCATTCACGCCCCTGGGCATGTTTGCTGTTCCCATGGCGGCGTTTGCCGGGGCGCTGCTCTCGGTATTCGTGGTGTACCAACTGGCGCATGTCCGCCGCACAGTGCCCACCACCAATTTGCTGCTGGCAGGGGTGGCGGTCAGTTCATTTGCCACTGCACTCACTTCTTTTCTGCTCATACAATCCACCGGTGAACTGCGCCGCGCCCTCGTGTGGATGCTGGGCGGTTCGACCATGACTGGATGGGAACCTGTTCTGGGCATGCTGCCGTATGCATTGATCGGCCTGGGGATCATCCTGGTCAACGGTTACCCGCTCAATGTAATGCAGTTTGGTGATGAACAGGCGCAGCAGATGGGTGTGCGCGTTGAACGTGTGCGCCGCTGGGTGGTGATTGCTGCTTCCATGGCAACCGCTGCGGCAGTCGCTTTTGCAGGTGTAATTGGATTTGTCGGGCTGGTGGTGCCGCATGTGATCCGCCTGATCTGGGGCGGAGACTACCGCCGGCTGCTGCCCCTTTCGATACTTGGCGGAGCGTCGATGCTCCTGCTCACAGATCTCGCAGCCCGGACGGTCATTGCGCCGCAGGAGCTTCCAGTGGGAATCCTGACCGCCTTATTGGGCGCGCCTTTCTTCTTGTGGGTGCTTAAGCGCTCAAAGTCACAGAACTACTGGTGAAATCATGCTGAAAATACGTTCATTGACCTGCGGGTATGGTGAAAAGGTGGTCCTGCACGAGATCAACCTGACACTGCAGCCCGGTAAGATCCTGGCGGTCATTGGACCGAATGGCGCCGGTAAATCCACCCTCATCAAAGCCATCAGCGGTGTCATCCCGGTGACGGGCGGCTCCATTGAGTGGGCAGGAAGCGATATGCTGAAGCTCAATCCCGATGAACGTGCCCGGCTCGTTTCAGTGGTGGCGCAAGCCCGCAACCTGCCGCCTGCTTTCACCGCCTGGGAGGTCGTTTCCCTTGGTCGCACGCCTTACCTCAACTGGCTGGGACAACTTTCAAAAGGGGATGATGAGATCATCAGCCAGGCGATGAAAGAAACCGGCACATTCGACCTCGCCAACCGGATGACCGGCGAGCTTTCAGGTGGCGAGCAGCAAAGGCTCTTCCTGGCGCGCGCCCTGTCACAGCAGACGCCTTTATTGCTGTTGGACGAGCCAACTTCGCATCTTGATTTGCAATACCAGGTGCAACTCATTCATTTGCTGCGAAACCTGATCCATGGAAGTGATAAAGCTGCCTTGATCGTGATGCATGATTTGAACCTCGCCGCCCGCGTGTCTGATCAGGTGGCTCTTTTGGTGGATGGGCGTGTGGCAGCCCATGGAACCCCGAACGAGGTTATGACAGAAGAGATCCTGGGCAGCGCATACCACGTAGAACTGGGTATCATTCAGAACCCTGAAACCGGTGAAAGCTTCATCCTTCCCCGAATTAATGCTTGAGAAAAGGTCTCTGGGCGATTGGGTGAATTGATCCTCTATACGCAGATAGCAGCGTCTTAAATAAAAAGAACCCCCTCGGGTTCTTTTCTCTGTCTGTTAAACCACCTTGGTGTAGACGTTGAAATGAGGCGGATGCTCGAGATGCTTCTTCACCTTGCACTGGTCTGCTGAGCGGATCAGCGCGTCATAATACCTCGTCGGAAAATCTGGCGGCACCTGGATTTCCAGGTCAATATTCTCCACCATCCCATTGGCGGGGTTTGCTTTGTTCACCTGCCGAATGTGAATCCCATCTGCAGAAATACCTCGCTGTTTGCAAAAACCCAACACATAAATGCCGGCACAGGTGCCGATGGACGCCAGGAAAAGCGAAAACGGCGTCGGATCTTGCGGCATATAGCCTGGAAGGGGTTGATCCGTGGCCACATTGAATTGCTCAAAATGAGCATCCACACGGTCTCCTCCGGGAAAATCGATCAACATTTCCATGAATCCACCTCAAAAGTCGTTTCTTCTATGGATGCAACCTGGGTGAAAAAGTTACCCCGGCAGTTGCTCTGCCTGGGATTTTGGCTTGAATGCTTTCCAAAAGTACCACCAGTAAAGGAATGTGGAAAGGCAATAAAGGACGATGGTACCTGTGAAGGATGGACCAAAGCCATACCTCACCTGCAGCATGCCGCTTATGGTGGGGCTGAGCGCCCAGCCAAAGCTATTGGCCATACTGATCAGGCTGGCGATGGTTGCCCGGGCTTCGGGTTTGACCTTCTCAAGCACGTAGGTTTGGTACACGGGTCCTGACATGTTCATCAATCCCACGCGGATGTAATAGGCAGCGGTGACCAGGGGGAACCAGGAGGAGAATCCAAGGATATAGAGGAAGGGAATGGAAAGCGCCTGGCTGATGACCACCAGCTGGATCTTTCCAACCCGGTCAGCCA
>DNOU01000054.1:0-863 GCA_003501835.1 Anaerolineaceae bacterium
GAGGACCTGCAGGAAAAACCCTAACTTCGGTGGCTGAACCGGTAGTATGCACCGCTGAAAACATCATCCCCTTTCAGACCGGTGCGAGGGCTGCAGACCTCACCAAATGCCCTGATGGCTTCAGAATACAGATCCTGGCGGCATACGCGTTCCGCCAGCCAGACAGCATGAGCCGCATAGATCACATTGTTCCTGGGTTCAATGCGGTCAAAATCCTCGAAGAACCAGCCGCAGGAAGTAAACATCTTCTGACGTTCCACCTGTGCTTCAAACAGGCTCTTCAAGTGCAGCTTCTGCTCCAAATTCAGACGATCACCGCATTGTTCGGTCAGCCAGGAATCAGCGCTGATCTGGTCCAGCATGACCCGGGCA
Organism: Anaerolineaceae bacterium; assembly: GCA_003501835.1. Classification (GTDB taxonomy): domain Bacteria; phylum Chloroflexota; class Anaerolineae; order Anaerolineales; family Anaerolineaceae; genus UBA6107. Next base: position 373 of record DNOU01000054.1, read on the forward strand.
TACTCTTCGACGGCTCTCCAGGGATCATTTATGATCTTTCCGGCATACTCCTCGAATGCTGAATCGATCTGGTCTGCCACCGTGTTGATCGCCTGACGCAGAGGAGCCTTCCAGCTTCCGCCTTCCGTACAGCCACACTCACCTTTCCAACGTTGCACACCGTGATGGCAACTCCATGAAGTGTTTTCTTTGATGGTGATGGTGTCATGAATTTCATTCCGGCTCAGCCAGAGCGCAGGAAATGACGGCTCGTATCCTTCAGCCTGGAGTGAAGTTTCGAGCAGCCGCGCCAGGAATTTCTCTCGAAATGCTTGATGGTGACCGTACAATTCTCCGTCTGAGGCAAGCATGATCAACTCAGGCGCATCGCCAGTCGAAAAACGAGGGTGAACGGATCGCTGCACAAATCCATCTGCGTTGAGGGTAGCAGCAGGATCAAAACTAATCTCGCTGCTCAACCCGCTGTCATAAAAGAAAACGGCAATGGAACG
>DNOU01000054.1:907-7060 GCA_003501835.1 Anaerolineaceae bacterium
GCCAGGATATCCAGGGTTTCCAGATCCACCGCTGTTTCTGGCAGCCACATCCCCTCCGGGTGATGGCCAAAGGTGTGCACAAAATCTGCGATCCCCCATGCCACCTGGATCTTCTTTTCACGCCGCGTCGCCAGCGGCAGGATCGAGTGGTGATAAGGCTGCGCCATGGCGTTCCCTACACCAAAATGCTTGATATTCTCCCTGTCAGCAGCAATAATCTGAGCCAGGGTCTGCGGTTCCTTTGTGCGCATCCACTTTGTGAGGGTGGGCCCCAGGTTGAAGCTGATCTTTTCAAAGTTCCCGATGGCGGCATTGGGGGCATAGCAATCGGCGAAGATCCTGTCGTTCCAGTTGTCATACGGGCTCGCCCCGAGTTCCACTGGAATTTCTCCTGTCAGCGGATCTTCGCGTGAGGGTTGGTAAAAGTGAGCGTGAATGCAAACAGATCGTTGAATCATGAATGTTCCACCATAAAATGGGATATTTACATTTCTGCAAGATAATCGAGATGAGATTTGAACCGGGCTGGAATGATCCCAAACTCTTTCGGCATGACATCCAGGTTGGTGGTCCGGTCGATCGCCAGCGTATCCAACCAGTAGATTGACATTGGAAAGCGTGGTGAGAGTTGATCCAGCCAAAGCGCTTCGGTTCTCAGATATGCGGGGGAAATTTGAATGATCGGGCGTTTGTGCTTTGAATACTGCATCACTGCATGAACCACCTCACGATACGAAATGAGTTCGCCCCCCCCAATCGAGATCGTCCGGTTTACCCAGCGGTCGCTTTCCAGTAACATCATCAGGCTGGCGACCAGATCATCCACAAACAAGGGTTGCAGCAAGGTGGAACCATCCCCGGGAATGGCAAAAATTGGAATCCGCCGCAATAACCGGTAAATGGGTATGGTGAACTGATCCCCTGCCCCAAAAATGGCATCGGTACGAATGATTGTATAAGGGACCTGGCTGCCAGTGATCCAGCCTTCTGCGATTCCTTTTGCCCGGAGAGCGGGAAATGCTGAAAGGCGGTCTGCACCGTGGTGGCTGATAAAGATCAGACGTTCGATACCTGCATCCCTTGCACTGCGGGAAATTGCCGCAGTTCCCTGCACGTCCACAATATTCAGGTTACCCCTGGCTCCCTCTCTCTCCGCGCTGGCAAGGTGAAATATGGTATTGATGCCTTTCATTGATGCGCGTAACCCGCGTTCATCAGAAAGGCTGCTCACAGCAACCTCAACGGGAATGCCCTTGGGGAGTTTGGGGGAAAATTTGGACGGTCTCAGAAGAATCCGAACCTGGTTCCCAGATTCTACAAGACTTCGCACAAGGTTTCTTCCGATGAATCCCGTCCCGCCGGTGACCAAGATCATATGGGGTGAATTATAGCAGAGGTTCAGGGTTTAGAGGCGGCCTGATGTGGCATGCTTCTTGCTACTTTGTTACTACAGTCAACAAGAAGGCAGGCTCCCATGGAAAATCAATTGTTATCGCCTACAAATAGGTTTGGTCTCCACTACTTCAATGATACGGTTCATTACACCAATCGCGACCTGGTCGACTGGTTGCCGTTGATGAAAGCCCTTGACATTGCCACAGTGATCCTCAAATCAGATGCCACCCGGGCAATCCCGGAGCAATTCATCAGCGCCTTGATCGGCGCAGAGATCACCCCGATCATTCACATCTCCCTGCCTTTGCCTGACGCCCCCTCTCCGGCTGATCTGAAAGCTATTCTGGAAGCGTATGCCCGCTGGGGTGTCCGCAATGTGATCCTTTTCGATAAACCCAATTCTGCCAATTCCTGGACTTCCTCCTCCTGGGCACAACAGGGTGTGGTTGAACGGTTTCTTGACAAGTACATACCCCTTGCAAATGCGGTGCTGCAGACCGGAATGACTCCCATTTTCCCCGCCCTGGAGCCTGGCGGAAGCTATTGGGACCTCGTTTTCCTCAAAACAGCATTGCAGTCGCTCAAGCGCCGAAAACAGCAAGCACTGCTTGACCACATGGCATTGGCCGCGTATGCCTTCACCGGGGGGCATCCGTTGGATTGGGGAAGCGGCGGACCATCCAAATGGACGCAAAACCTTCCTTACTTCACCCCTGAAAACAGCCAGGACCAGAGGGGGTTCCGCATTTTTGAATGGTACAACCCGCTGATTCAATCAATCCTGCAAAAAAGCCTGCCAATCGTCCTGCTGGGCGCTGGCATCAGTCATGATCAGACCGGAGGATCGTATCCCGATGAAGCTCACCAGCGATTGGTGTCAGAAATTCTGCGTGAGCTCAGGCATGCGGATGCCGGTACCAGGAACACCATTCCCGAATTTGTCACCTCATGTAATTTCTACAGACTGGCTGCCGCCAGCGGCTCGCCAGATGAAGAATTCGCCTGGTTTTATGGCAAAGAACAGCCTCGTCTTGCTGCAGCCACACTGATGAAAGAAACTGAAAAGAAGGCGGCTGCCAAAGATACTGAGACCATTGAAGAATCTCTTGCCGATGAAGAAGCAGATCCAGCTCACCCCATCCATCATTACCTGCTCCTCCCCTCGTACGAATGGGGTATCTCAGACTGGCACCTGGATGCGATCAAGCCTTTCGTCAAGAAATATCAGCCAACAGTCGGTTTTTCGGTGGACGAAGCCAGGTTGGCTTCGAAAGTGACCATTGTTGGCGGAGAGCAATCCTTCCCCAAATCTGTCAGTGAAATGTTGACTGAATCAGGATCTTCTGTAGAACGAATCTCTGGAGATGGTACGACAATTGCAACATTACTGGCAGAGAGGTAACCCATGAACATGTCCATCCCATCCATTCCGAAGCAACACAACTCTGTACTGCCCCACCAGCCCGTACTCAAGGTGATCGGCCTTGGCGGCGGAGGTCAAAATGCTGTTGACCGGATGATCGAGCTCGGCATGGAAGGTGTTGAATTCATCGTTGCAAACACTGATGCCCAGGTGCTCAAATCCAGTCTCGCTGCCACAAAGATCCAACTTGGACCCAAGCTCACCCGTGGTCTGGGAGCTGGCGGCAATCCTGCGGTTGGAGAAGCCGCCGCAGAGGAAAGCTACAAGGAATTGAACGCTGTTCTGGATGGAGCGGATATGGTCTTTCTCACAGCAGGCATGGGAGGAGGAACCGGGACAGGTGCCATCTCGATTGCAGCCAGGGTTGCCCGCAGCATCGGTGCAGTGGTGGTGGCGATCGTCACCATGCCGTTCTCATTTGAGATGGGGCGCCGTCAGCGAAATGCCCGTGAAGGTCTGGCGAAATTGCAGCCATTCACTGACACATTGATCACCGTACCCAATGACCGGCTGCTTCAAGTCGCTCCCCGCGATCTTCCGCTCGAAATGGCTTTCCGCTTGGCAGACGATGTGCTGCGCCAGGGAATCCAGGGGATTTCTGAGATGATCACCCAACCAGGTTTGATCAATGTGGATTTTTCCCATGTACGCAACATGATGCTCAACGGCGGTGGCTCCCTTCTGGCCATCGGCACCGGTGAAGGCGAGAACAAAGCCCGCCAGGCACTTGAAAACGCCCTGCATCATCCGATGCTGGAAACCATCAGCATGGAAAACGCCACCGGCATCATTGCCAACTTCACCGGTGACAGCAATCTATCGTTTGTTGAGGTGGCTGAAGCCCTTAATGAACTGCAAAGCAAAACCGGTAATCGGGCAGAAATTGTCCCCGGAGTGATCACTGATGACCGCATGGAAGACCGTGCACAGGTGATCCTGGTGATCACTGGCATCGGCGCAACAGGAATCGAAGCTGCCCACCGCCAGACCCAGACCCCGATCCAAAAAGTACGCCAGGAAGAAGAAACCGCTGCCACCAGCTTTGAAAGATCTGTCAACGAACCGGACGCGGCTCAGGTGGAGATGGCTGGAGCTTTCGTCGATCTGGATATACCGGCTTTCCTTCGCCGCCGTGTGCATTAGAAATGGTTGGAGTCACCATGGAAGATAAAGCGCTCAATCAGATTTGTCAGTCTGTATACCGAAAATTTCCGGAATTGAAAGGCGCCCGTCCATCGGTCAAAAGCCAGACTACAGGCAATTACTTGCTGATCTTCTCCGGAAAAGCCAAAACAGAAGATGGAAAGACCATTGCGCGGACCGTCCGGGTCACCGCTTCTGAAACCGGTAAAATCATAAAAATGTCCACATCACGCTGAGAGGTGATTCATGATTGCCAACTTATCTCAAAAGATTGAAATCGGGTTCTGGGACATGGTGATCGTCATGCTCACCAACTCACAATTGATCAGAAAACTCATCGCCTGGGGAATCCAAACCTACCAAAACGAAGCATTGATGAAAAAGATTGCCCTTGGAGTCGTCATCGCCTGCGGTGGTTTTGCCACCGGAATTCTTGCCTTCACCATTGCCAGCCTCATTTGAAATAGAACATTCTCAAAACCCTTATAGAAGGATGTTTCGCCCTGGTCAAATATGAACCAGGGCGTTTTTCAGCCCAATGAATGAACAAAGTGTGAAAGAAATCGGAAATTAATTAAGCAAATAATTTTTTACTTAATGAATATCTTCCAGAAAGCCGTCCAACACATGATTCATGCTTGTAATTCTTGAGACCCTGGCTGGATAAAATGAAGACTCTTTTTGCATCAACAATTCACGGACTTACGCTATACTTGATATATTGAATTGCCTGGTGTTTTTGTCGACAGGGTCATCAGGTTTGGAGAGATTCGCCTGGGCGCATGAAAAAGTTCACCGTCTTCATCGTTATGGTCATCTTTATCGTGTTTGTCTACCTGGGATACCAGGCGGCTGCCAATCTCAAGACCCAATCGGCAGTGGGCAGTGTTCCAGCGAATGCTGCCACAGCCCTGGCATCCACCCAGCAGAATGTATTGCTCATCCATGTGGATGATCTGGCTCAGGCAAAGCCCAAGTTAATTTCAGTCTGGGGGTTCTTTGCTTATTACTCCACTCCCAACCAGGTGGTCTTCCTCCCCCTGCTTCCCTCCTTTGACCCGACGGTTCAGAGCACCATGATGGGCAGGTTCTCGCTGGATAAGAATCGGCAGGTCAGCCGCGATTTCATCACGGCCTTACAGCAGAAATTCAACATCAAGGTCACCGGCGTGGTGGTGACTGACAATACCGGGCTTTCCTTTTTTACCAGTCAATTGACAGGTCAAACCGAACCAGTGCTGGCAGCCCCCGCCGAAACTGATGAACAAAAACGGTTGGTTTTGACGAACGCAACGTTTTTCTTTCAAACCACCTGCACTTCTGTGCTGAACAAATCCGGAGATGTATTGACCAATCTTGACTGGAAACAACTGGCTCCTGACCACTTCAGCACCACCCTCCCCTTTGAAACGATCATGGTCGACCGCCAAAAGCTCTTCAGCAGTGACGCGGTCAACCAGTGTGTGGTACTGGGCTTCGAATAAGCGTATAAAATCATCTGAATTCTCCCTGCTGCAAAGAAAGTCGTTCCAGATTCAAATCACATGATTGGGAGCGGCTTTATGGGAGCGGTTTTATTTCAAAACCGATCCCGGCATGATATAATTGCCGCCTAAACCTCCCTGATACCCCAAGAAAGCGAGCTATTTTGAATCAAACATCCGAATTTTCCAAAGTTGAAAAAGACCTCGTGGTGAGCATGGATTACACTCTCACCGTGGATGGCGAAATTGTGGACTCCAGCGAAGGCGATGATCCCATTGAATTCATCGTGGGACAAGGCAATATCATCCCGGGGCTTGAAAAAGAACTGTATGGGATGAAGGTTGGGGAAAAGAAAAGTGTATTTGTGCCGTCAGATGAAGGCTATGGCATCTACGATCCGGAAGCGCTCATGAGCATCAGCCGCACTGAATTCCCTGAGGATATTCCGATGGAATTGGGCACGGAGATCACTGTCCAGGGTGAGGATGGCGAAGTCACCATGGCTGTTATCGAATCCTTCGACGAAGAGACGGTCACGCTAAATGGAAACCATCCGCTGGCCGGCAAGGATTTGAACTTCGAAGTCGAGATTAAGGGTATTCGCCAACCCACCGCCGAAGAACTCGAACACGGTCACGTGCATGGCGAAGACGAACATGACTGCGACTGCGAAAGTGAAGACTGCGATTGTAGTCACTCCCACTAGG
>DNOU01000117.1:0-2857 GCA_003501835.1 Anaerolineaceae bacterium
GCCTGGCGGTCATTGCTGCTGTCGGTACCCGGAATTATTACCAGAAGCGCGGCTTTGAACGCGGCGCACTGTACATGGTCAGGAATGTCTGAAAATCCCCTCCCCATTTCAATCCGTCCTGAAACACCCACTGATCACCCTGCTATCCGCGACGTAATTGTCCAGGCTTTCGGTCAGGAAGTGGAAGCAAACCTGGTGGATCTGCTGCGACAGCAAAAAGCAGCCGTGATCTCGCTGGTGGCAGAGGTGGATGAGCATATCGTGGGGCATATTCTCTATTCCCCCGTGACCATCGAGACAAACCCTCGCAACAGGCAGATACTCGGTCTGGCTCCGCTGGCTGTGCTACCCGCCTGGCAGCGGCGGGGTGTGGGTGGGGCACTGGTCCGCAACTCATTTGAAATCTGCTGCAGCTTACCTGTCGACGGAGCAGTGGTGCTCGGCTCGCCAGAATATTACCCCCGCTTTGGCTTCTTCCCGGCCGTCAAATACGGGCTGCGATCTGAATATCCGGTTCCACCGGAAGACTTCATGGTGATCACCTTCCAACCCACAGGATTGGAAGGCTGCTCAGGCGCGGTTCATTACCATCCTGCCTTCTCCTGGCTGGACGTCTGATCTTCGAAATTCCGGGGGCTCAACAAAGTTGTCTTACTGTGCCAGTGTGACGCGGTTCTTGCCTGCCTGTTTGCCCTCATAGAGAGCCTGGTCAGCCTTGCGAATCCAGACACCGATACCGGTGTTCCGTTCGCACAACCCCACCCCCAGGGTGATGGTCACGGGGACGGTCAAGTCGTGAAAGACGAAAGGGGTGCGCAGGATCTTGTTGCGGATCTTTTCGGCAACGATTCCCCCTCCAATGAGGTCGGTTTCAGGAAGCATGACCAGGAACTCGTCCCCTCCCCAGCGTGCCACCTGATCCTGCTTGCGGATCGCCTGGCTGATGGTCTCGGCGATTGCCACCAGCACAAAATCGCCGCAATCATGCCCGTACTCGTCGTTGACGTGCTTGAAGTTATCAATGTCAATCATGATCAGCACAAACGGGCGGTAGTTCATGCTGAGCTTTTCGCGTTCCTGTTCGATGCGCAGCATCATATTGCGCCGGTTAATCAGGTTGGTCACCGGATCGGTGGTCGCCAGGTTGAGCAGCGCCTTATTGGTGCTGAGAAGTTCCGCTTCGGCTCCCCTGGCAGAAACCTCAAAGTAATGCCCGATGAAGCCCAGCATCACCGCCATGATGATCAGGTTCATGGCAGTCAAATAACGGTCATAAACACCAAGTACAGGGTCTGGCGGTGAAAAGGTGAACAGGTAGACCAACAAAACCGCAGAAAATACTCCAAACAGGATTTGGACCAGCGTCGAGAGCTTGGAATTGACAAAGGTCAGCAGCACCCCCACCAGGATGTACAGGTAGAAACCGGACTGCCAGCCGAGGGCGAAGGAGGTGAGAGAACAAAGGGCAAAAGTTTCGAGCATGCCCAGCAAATACGCTGTCTTGTGAATCCCCCGTTGATTGAGCAGATGGATACCGATCCAAAGCAGGGTGGCGAAAGCCATGTAAATGGCCATGTCAAACAATTTCAAGTATGCAAAAACTGCGCTAAAGAGCACATGGCTGAATACGCTGATGAGAGAGAACCAGTTCATCACCAGGTAAAACCGATAACATCTGGGTTGGATCAGTTCCCTGGTATTAGTTTTTTTGTCAGTCTTCAATTCATTTCTCCCCCGGCGATGGATCTTCCCAATCCATTTGTTTACGACGACTGAACATGGGCGTTACCGCAGAAAGCATTCTGCCCTGCGATTCAATGAAAGATTACCGATAAGTATGTTGAACAGGATTTCTTGATCACCCCTATTATATGTAGATTTAACCTTCAAGGTCAACAGAATACGCTCATGTTTTACAAGATTTTTATCAGTCATCCAGTCAAATCACTTACCTTTTCTGACATTTTGGTCAGAAACTGGCAAAAGGACCCCCCTCCATGGATGCAATCGTGGAAAGTCGGGCAGAAACCGTCGCTGCTGACATTGTGGCAAGTTAAGATTCGTTCCCGGGGAATGAGGTCGAATGGACAACAAACAAATACCACCAAACCTCCCCGCCAATCCGCTTAAAGAGCGGGAAGAGGGGTAAAATGACTCAATCCCGGGTACGGACTGGCTCAATGTTCAATTTGCCCACTGCTGGTTCACTGACATTTGCAGGAGAGATGGCTGCCTTGAGCGCGGCTTTCCTCTGGGCATTTTCATCGTTTCTCTTCAGCCGCCTTGGCAATACCATTCCTCCCATTGAAATGAATTTCCTCAAGGGCATCCTGGCCGTTGCCCTGTTCACCGCAACGTTGTTCATCCTGGGAGACCCTGTCACGAATCTGACCTGGCAGACGGTCATCATATTGGCTATCAGCGGTGCCATCGGTATTGGTTTTGGAGATACGATGTATTTCGAAGCGCTCAACCTGCTGGGACCGCGGCGGACGCTGCTGGTCACCACGCTGGCTCCGGTATTCACCGCACTCCTTGCCTGGGTCTTCCTGGATGAGACGCTCAATCTGCTTGCCGTGGCAGGGATTTTCCTCACCATCGCCGGGATCGCGTGGGTAATCACAGAGCAGGAGAAAGACTCCGGCCAGGATTCCTCCCACATCAGAAAAGGCATCTTCTACGCGTTCCTGGCAGCCATGACCCAGGCCATCGGCGCAGTGCTCTCGCGATGGGTGCTGACCGGAACGCAAACCTCCGCCCTCCACAGCGCCCTGGTGCGCCTGGTGGCGGGAATCCTCTTCATCGTCATCTGGGTGGCTGTAAAACACCAGCCGGTGGGGCAGTGGGTCAAAACCAA
>DNOU01000117.1:2870-3620 GCA_003501835.1 Anaerolineaceae bacterium
TTTCCGCCCTGCAGCGAGAAAGATTGAGCCTGCGTTCGATCACCGGAGTATTCGTGGCAGTGGCTGGAATCGCGCTGATGTTCCTGCCGGGGTAAATCCACTACCGATGACGGCGGCTTCTCCACCACAGGCTGAGGATGTAAAGCAGGATGCCGATGTAGATTACCGCCAATCCGGCGATCATAAATGAGGTCGTGTCAGGAGTCATGCCCGCTCCTCCCCTTCCTCCGATGGTCGTTCGGCCACTTCAGGCAGTTGCCGCAAACCCAATCGCAGCCGGTGCCAGAACAGGGCTGCAAAGAGCAGGCTGAAGGCAATTAACGCCAGCACAAAAGCGATGACCATCCTGTCATCCATCACGAACGCCAATCCGCCTGTGCCCTCACCAAAGAGCACCGGATGCAGGCTGCGAAAGAGACGAATCGACACGAATGTAAAAGGGACACTCACAAATCCCACGATCGCATAAATGGCAGAAATCCGCGCCCTAGATTCGGGTTCTTCCAGACTGCCGCGCAGTATAAAATACGCGGCGTAGATCAAGACCATCACAAAAGCGGTGGTCAGGCGGGGTTCCCAAGTCCACCAGGTATTCCAAACAGGTCGCGCCCAAATGGATCCGGCAATGATCGCCAGCACGATGAACACCATGCCGATCTCCACGGAGGAAGCCCCGCTGACATCCCAGACGCGTTTGCGGGTACGCAACTCAAACAGCCCGCTGATAAAAGCTACCAGAAAGCCCAGCAT
>DNOU01000117.1:3644-4643 GCA_003501835.1 Anaerolineaceae bacterium
AGCACCCACACCAATGCCCCCACGACCGAAATGCATGCCAGGATATCCAAAATGATCAAAAGATTGGGTGTCCGTGGATCTTCGAGTGATTGATTCATCCGTTATTCCTCAATTGCCGAGTCAAAGATCATCCAGCTTCCAGCCATGGCAGCAAGATNNCGAAGGCATGCCAGAATCAACGGCACCAGTACCGGCAGCAGCAGCACAGGCAGCAGCATTTCACGGCTGCGGATGCGTACGGTGAGTGTCGCCAGGAGGGTGCCCACAGCGGTATATCCCAAAGTGCCCAACAGCAGAACTCCAGCCAACCCGGGCACCAGCAAGTTCACGCCGCTGAAGAAACTGTAGAGCGGCAGCAGGATCACGCACACCACGAGCATAAAGATCCAATTGGCAGCCGTCTTTCCGAAATAGATTGCAGTACGGTCGCAAGGCAGCAGCATCAAGCCGTCCAGGCAGCCCTGTTCGCGTTCCGCAGCCATCGAGCGGCTCAATCCAAGCGTGCCTGCGAAGATGATCGTTGTCCAAAGCACCCCCGGTACTGATGCTTCGCGGGCACCGGCGTTCAATTCAAATGCAAAAAGAAAAACCAGGATCACCTGGACGGCAAAGACCAGCATGGTGATCAGCAATTCCCTGCCCCGCCGCTCTGCGCGCAAATCCTTGAGAAAAATCGCTTTTGAAGCGCTCCATACACTCATGAGCGCTCCCCTGTTGCAGCCAGCAGTCCTTGTTCGATGGCTGAAATTTCTTCCGTCATCGCTCCCGGTTCAAGGTTGTCCCCCTTGAAAGAGTGTACGATCCGACCGTGGTAAAGATAATCCACCCGATCTGCAATTTTGACCGACCGCGCCGCATCATGGTCGGTGACCAGCAGTGTTTTTCCACTTTCCGCGGCATTGACCAGCAATGCCCTTACGCTCTCCTGGCTGGCAGCGTCAAGCCCGGTAAAAGGTTCATCCAGCAGCAGCACTGGGGGGTCTGTGATCAAAGCCCGCG
>DNOU01000046.1:0-6127 GCA_003501835.1 Anaerolineaceae bacterium
ACACTTTTCACCTTGTACTCGGGTACAGTGAAACTGAACTGGCTGATGCCAAACTCGTTGGTTTCCGGGAGGCGGTAGAACTCCTGTGTCTCGTCAGGATACTTCAATGTCACGCCCACCTGGCTCTTGGTCATTGCGCGAAAATATTGATCCTGGACCACCACGTAGATCACCTGCTGATCACCCGAACCGATCAGGGCATTCCTGGCAAAGACGCGCACCTGGGGTTTGAGCAGATTTCCGGCGATATTCGCTGGAGGGCTCGATTTGAGCAGTTGCGGATCCGCCACCACCTGGTCAAAGTAAATACGACCCAGGTCGCTCAAGATCACCCGCTGCCCCGCTGGTTTTTCTGGCCACCATTCCATGCGGGCAAATTCAAAATACTGTACATAACGCCCATTCACCACCTCAAGGGATGAGGCGGGGTTGCCAAAATGGCTGCTTCCATCGTAGGCATCATAAAACTGCAGGAAAGCATAGCACACTGAATATCCACTGTTGAACGCCCGACAGGTGGGTCCTTCATTGGGTATGTCTGCCAGGGGAACCCCGTTTTCATGCAGCAGCGTGCCGAGGGGTGCAATCTTTACCTGCGGACCGTTTTCTGAATCCACCAGGTCGAAGCGTGCTTTCTGGAAATACTGCACATGCTGATGGGTGACCGGATCGGTGAAATCGTCGGTGATGGGGTACCCAAAATAGAGCAGTGGATCGCTGACGCTGTTGTAGGTTTTCAGGAATTCACCCCAAATCCAATGACCGGTTTCGGTGACGTAAACAGAATCGGTTGTCTGTGAATCCGGGGACTGGGCCGCTGCTGGATGGATGAGCGCAGCCAACACACAGAAGGTCAATATCAATACGGGAGCAATGCGAAAGAGCTTCATTCCGAAATTAAGTATACAGGTTTTGATGACTATTCGCAATGATTCACCGCTTCAGGAACAGCACCAAGAAGGCGAAAGTGCAATGAACGCCTGGTTCAAGATCCGATCACTGCAGGCTCTTCAGTGGATTTCCGTGACCTTATGTACAGCCGCAGATACACCATCAGGCTCAGCAGACCGATAAAACCGCTGCCGTACCAGGGAGTGACTGCCCCGAAATGATCGCTGAGGTAGCCGCCAACCAGGGGGGCAATGCCTGAAGCCACGTTCCAGGTGAGACCGTAAATGCTCATATACCGACCGCGCATATCTGACGGAGCGAGATTGGCGGCGTAGGTCGTGGCAGTGGGCACCAGAATCAATTCGCCGATGGTGTGCACGACCATGCATGCCCAAAACCCCCAGAAACCTGAAAAGATGGAGACCGCGGTTGTGCCCACCATGTAAAAAGCTGCCCCCAATGCCATCATCGGTACCATGGGTTTCTTTTTCGTTTGTTGTGTGACGAGGTATTGCAGCAGTACCACCATCACCGCATTGGTGGTGGGGATGAATCCGTACAAGTCCTCTCGCAGGCCAAATTGCGAATTCGTGTACACCGGCAGGATGGTCCACATCAGCGAAGACATCATCGAGGTCAGGGTGAAAGCCAGAATGAAGCCCATGAACCTGCCATCTCTGAAGATCTTCTGATATCCTGAGAGCAATTGACCTACCGGCATGCCTGCAGTCGAATGATCGGGAAGTGTCTCGTGGGCGTTCAGCAGGATCAACAGTGAATAGGTGATCATCCCGGCTGCAGCCAGGAAGAATGCCGTGCTGTATGATTGGGTCGCCAGGAAACCGCCCAGAGCCGGACCGATGGCCACACCCACGTTGTTGCTCATGCGCATCAGTGAATAAGCCTCAGGGCGTTGTTCTTTGGGGATGAGATCTGCAGTCATGGCATCTGCCCCAACCCGATAAAGCGGGTTAAAGGCGCCCATCAAAGCCTGGAGAATGGCAAACGAGGTGTACGTACTGGCAAAACCCATGAAGGCATAGCAAATACCGTTCACAGCGAGGCTGATAACCATCACCCACTTGCGCCCAAACCGGTCGGTGATGGGACCGGCGACGAACGAAAAGATCAATCCCATCACAGCGCTGATGGTCAAAAGGGAGGCGCTCTGGGTGAGGGGGAGGTTCAGGCGTTTGGATACATAGAGCATCAGGAAAGGCCAAATCATTGACGCACCAGTGGTGCTGATGAGCATGCCGATGAATAAAAGCCAGAACTGTCGGGGGTAGGTCTTTACTGCACCGCGAAGTGAATGAAGCATATCCGCTCAGACTCCTCCCCCAGGCGCTTCCCTGACTGGAGATTTTGAAAGCCTTCGGGAATTCAGTAAGAATGCCAGGGCACTCAGAGCGCCGATCGCCCCGCCGGTATACCAGATGGTACGAGGACCAAAGTTATCGTTCATCACCCCGCCAATTAATGGTCCCACACCAGGCCCAAGGCCGCCCGAAAGCGTGTAAATGCTCATATATCTCCCCCTCATATCTTCAGGAGCCAGAAGCGAAGCGTAGGTGGTGGAGGTGGGAACCAGGATCATCTCTCCAATGGTCGCCACCACCATGCACAGCCAGAAAGCCCAGAAACCGCGTCCAAACGCCACGGAGAAAACAGCCACTGCATAGAAAAGCGCCCCGATGATCATGCTTTTTTCAGGGCGTTGATGTTTGACCCGTGAGGTCACCATCATTTGGAACAGGATCACCATCACCGCATTGGTGGTGGGGATAAATCCATAAAGACTTTCCGAGATGCCGTAATTCTGCTTGGCATATACCGCCAGAAGCATCCACAGCGTGGAAGAACAGATGCGGTTGAGCGAGTAGGAGCCGATCAGTCCCAGGAACCTGGAATCATGCAGGATCCTGCCGTAGCCACCACTCTGTTCTGTTCCCAACTGCACTTCTTTTTGAGAAGGAATGGTCTCGATGGAAAAGAGCGTCACCAGGATTCCGCAGGCGAAGATCCCCAACCCTGCTGTGGTAAATGAAATATCGTAGGAAACAGCAGAAAGGAAGCCCCCAACCGCCGGTCCGAGCGCCACGCCCAGATTGTTGCCCAGCCTTAAGATGGAATAACCGTCAATGCGCTTTTCCGAGGGAACCACATCTGCCATCATGGCATCCGCAGCCAGGCGGTAAAGCGGGGTGGTGGCGCCATTGAAAGCCATCAGCAGCGCAAAAATCGAAAAATGATCGGCAAACTGGAACAGGTACCATGAAATGCCGCACAGGAAGAGCGCCAATGCCATGACCCACTTGCGTCCGAACCTGTCAGCGATGGCGCCACCCAGGAAGGTTGTCACCAATCCCACCAGCGAATGCAGTGTCAACAGACCCGTCACCGCAGTCAAAGTCAGATTCAATTTCTGGCTGGCGTAAATGATCAGGAATGGCCAGAGCATGGAATGGAACAGGTAGGAAAGAGTCATCACCGTCACCACCAACCAGAACTGGCGCGGATACCCTTTCATGATCTTCCTGACGGGTATTTGCATGGGAAATATTCTATCATGCAGCCTGCGCTGTGAGGCATCCTTCGCTTACATTTCCAGCACCCCTGCACTGCAACCTTGCCCTATACAACCTTACCCTATTGACAAACGAAGACGGAAGGCTTAAATTGAATTTTAGTGGAACCTGGTGATCGATATTTGAAGCAGCACTAATGACCACTTCACATCACCACTACACCTCACAATTCTCATCAGGGGTATGGCATGGATAATTCAGTCTTAATCAAACAGCAAGCAGGCAGGCTCGTAAAGAGGGAAATGAAAATGCTCAAAGAATTCAGGGAATTTGCAATCAAAGGAAGTGTCATTGACCTGGCGATTGGCGTCATCATCGGTGCCGCATTCAGCAAGATTGTCACCTCGCTGGTAAACGACATCATCATGCCGCCCATCGGTTTGCTGTTGGGCAAGGTGGATTTTTCCAAGCTTTATTGGAATATCAGCGGCAAGAGCTATGCCAGCCTTGCGGATGCCCAGGCTGCTGGTGCACCCACCATCAACTATGGTATTTTCCTCAATGCGATCATCCAGTTCCTTATCATCGCGTTTGTCATCTTCCTGATGGTGCGCCAGATCAACAAGTTGAAGAGACCAGAACCAGTTGCGGTACCAGATACCCGCGAATGTCCACATTGTTTCACCCCCATTTCAAAGAAGGCTGACCGCTGTCCGAACTGCACCAGCCAGATCGAGCCCATTCCGTAAAGTGATGAAAAAAAGCCTGGAGCACTTCTCCAGGTTTTTTTATGCCCGAGACCGTGAAAGGCGCAATGGACTGCCTTTACTGAAGATCACCACCCCAATTACTGCCAGGTAGACCATGGTTTCCATCAAAGAAGGTGCTGGATTGTAGCCAAACAAGGTTTTGAGCGTTCCCCCAATGAAATTATCCGTCCCCAGCATGGATGTGATATCGTACATTTTCGGCACCAGCACAGGAAAAACTTCCAATTCAGAGAACTCCCGTACAGCACCTGCCAGAAGCCCCGCAGCAAAGAACATCAGCATCAGATTGGTCACCTTGAAGAACACTCCCAGGTGGATTTTGCGGATGGAACCATAGAGGAGCAATCCAAGCAGTATTACCCCGGTAATACCTGCCAGTGCGCCGCCAAGTACCATCCCTTTCCGGACGCCAAACCCCACAGCCACCAGGAAGAGCGCCAATTCAAGCCCCTCTCTTAATACCGTGAAGAAAGTCAGTCCAAAGATAGATAGAGCCCCGTTGCCAGCCTTTTGATTGACGATCTTTGCTTCCAGGATTTCCCGGGGGTTACTGGTTTGCCGTCTTACCCAAAAAACCATCCACAGCAGGAACAAACCTGCAATCAGCATGGTAGTACCTTCGAAAATGACCTCACCTTTTCCCTCAAATTCAGTGCCATACCGGGTGAGGAGTCCTGCAGCTGCGAATGAAAGAAGAAACGCGGCAATGGCTCCCAGCCATGCATATCGCTTTAATTCAAGTTTGCCGGTCCTGTTAAGCATACCAAGCACAATGGTCAAAACCAGGGCCCCTTCCATTCCTTCTCGCATTGTCAACAATAAAGCAGGTACCATCATCCCTCCAGGCTCGAAATCGCGACACTGGAATTTCGACCCCAATTAATTTATATATTGAGTATTTATGTCTATTTTATCATAATAATTGGAGATTAAAAGCCTGAGCGTTTTGAGTCTCAGGCTAACCGGATCGGAACAATTTGCTTATTTGACCGCACGTCTGGGTCTGGTTGCTTTTGCTGTTGCCCTATAGCCGGGGGCGATAATGGCGTAAACGGTGCACAAGCGGCTGTCCATCATACGGCTGCGGATGCGTGCATCCAATTCTTCCAGGGAACCCGAGGTGGTCACCACAGTGGGCAGCTTGGCATTGTATCGTTCATTGAAAATCTGGTAGAGTTTTTCCCGCGCCCAGGGTGTGGCGCTTTGAGTGCCCAGGTCATCCAGGATCAACAAGGGTGCCGATCGAACCCGGTTGAACATCTCATCATAAGATGCATTGCTGGTGGGGCTGAAGGTCGCCCGCAAATGATCCAGCAGGTCAGGAACCACCGAAAAAATAGGGTCATCCCCCATGCCTTTGCGATAATTCCCAATGGCGGCTGCCAGGTGCGTCTTTCCCGTGCCGAAGCCTCCCATGAACATGATCCAGCCCTTCGGCGACTCGGCAAACTCCTGGGCGGCACGAAATGCCTTTTCCAGACTCATTTGTTGTTCTGCCGCCAGGTGTTCAGGTTCACGCATGCTGAAATTGCCGAATGTGCGGTCGCTGAGCAGGTTAAGTGAGTACACCAGTGGATCCTTGTTCTCCTTCACTGGAGATCGATAATCCGGGGCGCTGATTTTTACACGCGTGGAGAGGTCGGGGTCTTGAAGCCGCGAGCGAATGCGGTCGTCCAGGTCTTCCATGCGCAGGTTGGAGGTGACCACCAGGGGCAATTTGTGGGTATAGCGATAGTCAATGATCTGAAAGAGTTTTTCCGCTGCCCAGCCGGTGGAATTTTGCGTTCCCAGGTCATCCAGAACCAGCAAGCCGACATTACGAATCTCTTCAAAACGCTCTTCGAAGCTGGTATCGGTGGAAGCGTAGGATGCCCGCAGCCAATCGAGCAGATCGGGAACCGTCAGGAAAATGGTCGCCATGCCGTATTCAATGCAGGT
>DNOU01000046.1:6251-7611 GCA_003501835.1 Anaerolineaceae bacterium
CCGACTTCGCAGTTTCCTGCTGTTTGCACACGCACCGCACCAGTTTACCAAAATTCGGGTCGGTGATCGGCAGATCCTGGTGCAGCCAGCCTACGCCGCCGCAAATGGGACAGACCGGCTCGCGGTTGACCGCGGATTCAGTGCTCGATGAAGTCTGCATATTCGCCTTCGATATATTTTCTGCCATTTTCTTGATGGTTTCGTCGATCCGTTTCATCACGCCCTTTCTCTTTCCAGGACCGTAAAATGGCTTCGATATAGCGCCAATTGCGGGCATTTTTCAGCGCTGCGGCTCTTATCGCCTCTTCGATCCATTCCGCTGGATAAAGTTGCTCAGCTTCCTGCAGGGTTTGCGCCAGAATGGGGGTCAGGGGGCCGATATTCTTTTCGTAAAGATTGAAAATGTTCGGGCGTTCCATTTCCAGGGTAATCTCCATGGATGGCTGATCTGCCAGGTTCCATTCACCCTTCGTCAGCGCTGTTGCGGCTGCCCTGCCTCGCTGTGAATTCAGGAAGTAGACCTTCGTGGAGTCTGATTCCACACAGATCAGGGTGCCGCGTTGGCAGGCGCGTTCGATCCCATCACGCACGGCTTCCTCCCAGACCTTCTTTGACCTTCCCAATCCTTCACATAATTTTGGATCCCCCAGGAAATCCTCCAGCAGCAGGTGCCGGTTCATGCCCTCCTGGTGATCCAGATGCCAGATTGCATAAAGGGTGATCTTCAACTCCGCCAGGTTGTCGATTGCAGGCAGCAGATCCGTAAAAAAGGCTGACGGCACTGGGGTGGCGCGGGTTTTTGTTGCTTGAAAACCGTCAAATGGATCCATGGTCAATCCTGGCTTTTCCTTCCCCTGCTCTCACGCCCGCCGGCGCGGTATTGGGGGGCTGCATTTTCAAATTTCGCCAGGTTGTTGAGGAACACCATTTCGATCCCAGGGTGGGTGGGTCCGTTGCGGTGCTTGGCTACGATCATCTCCGCCAGGTTTGACCGGGCGGCGTCCTTCTCCAGCATATCGGGGCGGTGAATGAACATGACAATATCGGCATCCTGTTCCAATGAGCCCGACTCGCGTAAATCGGAAAGCACGGGTTTCTTTCCCTCGCGCTGTTCCACTGCCCGCGAAAGCTGTGCCGCCGCCAGCACCGGAACATTCAACTCACGGGCAAGCACCTTCAGGCTGCGCGAGATGAGTGAAACCTCCTGCACCCGGTTGCTGGTGCGCAAATCGCTGCCCATCAATTGCAGGTAATCCACGATCACCAGGTCAAGCTGATATTCCATGTGCAATCTGCGGCACTTGGTCCGCAGCTGCAGCGGCGTGATCGCCGGGGTATCATCCAGCCAGATGGGTGTGTC
>DNOU01000046.1:7616-17565 GCA_003501835.1 Anaerolineaceae bacterium
AGAGAAAAGACAGCCACGTGTTTCCTGTGTTTCTGGGCAGCGTTTTTCGCCACAGAAAGCAGGAAACCCGTCTTTCCCGAGCCTGGTCGGCCTGCCACGATCAGAAGATCTGATTTTTGAAGCCCACCCAGTAGCCTGTCCAGGTCCATCAAACCGGTGGGCACCCCGTAGATTTCCTCATCCCTTTGCGAGAGATCTCCAATCCGGTCGTAGTAATGGCTAAGGACAGCCGAAATCGGTTCAACATCGTGCCGCGCCCGACTCTCACTCAATCCGAAGATCGATTTTTCCGCTTCGTCAATGATGGTTTCGACCGTCTTTTCCTGGTCATAAGCTAGTTTGGCAAGGTCATTGGCGGCACCCAGCATTTTCCGGCGGATCGAGTTTTGGGCAACGATTCTGGCGTAAGCTTCAGCGTGAAGAGCAGTGGGCGTCTGGTTGACCAGCGAAAGGAGATAGGATTGACCCCCCACCTCGGTGAGGCGGTTGTGTTCTTCAAGATCGCTGGAGACGGTGAGAACATCAATTTGTGACCGGGTTTCGTGCAGCCGCGTAAAAGTCTCCCAAATCCACTGGTTGCGGATGATATAAAAATCATCCTGCTGCAATATCTGTGCAACTTCCAGGTAGGATTCTGGATAGATCAATACTGAACCCAGCACCGCCTCTTCCGCTTCACGGCTGTTGGGTTGTGTTTGGATCTCAGCGGTTGAGTTGTCATCTAGCGGCGGAAAATCATTCATCATCCTTCATCCGATCTATAGGTGCAGTCAATGAGGAGGGTTTTCAAGCGTTCTGGCAGACTCCACTTTACTTCTTTTTCTTCGGGGGTTCGCCTGAATCCGGAGGTTCGTCCTGCGGTTGATCAGGGGATTCTTCATCCCCTGTTCCTTTAGCCATATCATCCAGGTCGATGTTTTGAAGAAAATCTTCAAATACGGAGAGTCTCTCTTCTGAACCGGGTGCATCTGATCCGGGTTCATCTTCTGAACCTGGGGTGATCTCTGGTTTCTTTGTTTCGGGTTTGACTTCCTTTTCAGGCGAAATTCCAGCTTCGAGAAGGATGGTCTTGCTCACAAAAATGGGGGCATGCGCCCTCACAGCCAAGGCAATGGCATCTGAAGGGCGGGTATCAATATTCAATTGCATCCCATTGACCTCAACGACCAGATTCCCATAGAATACGTCGCCACGCAATTCGGTCACTTCCACCCGTGACAAACGGGCATTCAGATGGGAGAATACCGAAATCAACAAGTCATGAGTTTGTGGTCGGGCGATCTCAATTTCCTGGAGTGCAATGGTGATGGCTTCAGCCTCATAAGGTCCCACCCAGATGGGCAGAAAGATTTCACCTCCCAACTCTCGCAGCAGAATAATCCTCTGCTGGTTGGTCAGGCTTACCCTGACGCTATCAATCATCATCTCGACCATTTCAGGCATCAAAAGCTCCCATTTGCATCAACTTCAATTGCCTTGCATTATTCTAACACGTGCAGAAAGTGGACGCAATAAAAGGGAATGCACCGGGTTTAAAGTTTTTAAGATTACGTGATTTGGTCAATATTGATGCTTGCATTTTTTAAGGTGGTGTATAATAATTGAACATCGCAACGGGCCATTTGAAATCCGTGCCGATGGCAGCTTCGATTTGGCCCATTTTGTAAGACGGCAGGGGATTTTGACCCAGGATATGCCGGTCGACCACGAAAAAAGTGATTTGAACTTACTGGCTTTTTTTAATAATTTAACGTTGTTCTTTTCTTATCGTTGATTTTTTCGCTGAGCGCTCGGGACAAAATCAAGTGATTAAACCAAGAATTCTTTTAATTGAAGGCAAACGTGCCGACCATCAATCTTTTACTGCAGGATTGATCAAAAAGGGTTTTCTGGTTGAAAGTGTGCCGAGCGGTTCAGCAGCGCTGGCTCATTTTGAAACCGGAACACCCGACCTGGTGGTGATCGATTCCACTTCCATGCGCACCTCGGGAAAACGCATTTGTCAGTCACTGCACGAGAAAGAATCTCATCTTCCCATCATCCTTGTCATTCGTTCTGATGGCGACCCCAACGATAGTTACGGGGCTGATCTTGTGCTGCCGCTACCCTTCACCATGCAGAAATTGGTGAACCGCATCCATCATCTGCTGCCCGTGGAAAACAACGCCTCATTAACAGCCGGTCCTTTTCAGCTGGATGTGGAACAGCGCCGGGTGATGGTGGAGGACCGCCAGGTTCGGCTGACACCCCGCCTGCTGATTTTGTTCAAGATCCTGTGCGAACATCCCGGAGAGGTCATTGAACGTGAGACTCTCTTCCGCCAGGCCTGGGAAACAGACTACACCGGTGATACACGCTCGCTGGATGTGCATATGAGCTGGCTGCGGCAAGCCCTGGAAGAAAACCCCCGTCATCCCAGGTTTATCAAGACCATTCGCGGGGTGGGCTACCGCCTGGATGTGGATAGCGCCGACGGAAACCACAACCGTTGAAGCTTATTGATCAGAGAAACAAAAAGAAGCTGGCACAAGCCAGCCTCTTTTTTGTCTCAAGGAGTTACTTCAACATCTCCATGGAAGATTCATACTTGAATTGATCATCACTCAACTGGTCCATCAACAGGTTTGCCTTGCCATCGATCAAGATCTCGCGGGAAATGATTTGCGTGTACATGGTTTTGGAATCGGACGTTCCATTGATCTTGACCAAAGAGGAGGGAGCGTAAATGGTCCCCTGGTAGTCGTTGAATGAAGTTCCATTCAGNNGGAGGCACTCCCTGGGTGGGGCAGTTCTTGCTCGGGCAAGCTGCTGGTGCTTTGAGGGTAAGAACCGCGGAACCACTGAAATCCGGCGCACCGTTGATGAAATAGAGGGTCACACCATTGGCATTCACCGTGGCGTTGGCGTTGACCTTGAAATTGCCCTTCAGGCAGTACAGCCCTGGATTCATGGTCAATGTATCGTTTGCCTTGACAGAAAGATCCAAATAATTACCTGGATCCTTTGTGCCTGAAGAACCTGAGGCATTGCTGTAGGAAATTTCCTTGCATTCAGGCGGCGGAATCAAATCATCGCTCAACCTGTCTGTGGTGGGCATTGGATTGGGGGTGATGCTGTCGATAGGAGTATACGAGTAGGTGTAGTAATAAAACAGCTCGCCATTCTCAACTGTTACGGTGGGACCGCCGTTGGGCACAATGCAGGAGTTCGAGAACACGCCTCCCTGCTTGATATTCACAATACTGGTTCCACCGAAAGCAATGCCGCCATCCGGTCCACAGGTGGTCTTCAGTGAAGCCAGTGCATTTCCGTAAGCGGCCGATTGGACCGGGTAGATCCGCACCGTTGCAGTGGCGGAGGTATCGACAGAATCGATGTTGAGAAGATGGGTAAAGGTCGTGGGCGTTTGGGTGGTCACCTGCACGATCACATCCAGGTAGACACGCTTGTCATCCGAGTCGCAAATTGAGGTGACGCCATTGTGGGTACTCAGGTCATACCGAAGCAAGTCGACGCCATCCTGCTCCGCAGAAATTTCTGCCGCGGTGATTGCCCGGTCTGATGCCTGCGCGGAGAGTGTATTGATGGGTATTTCACACTTAAAGACGGCGTATTGCTGGCTCTTCAGATACTGTGCTGCTGCTCCCGCTCCTGCCAGGGCAGCAGAATCTGCGGTACTTTGGTTGAGACGTCTGGCAGCGTAGATGCGGTTGCCGTCAATCGCCAGACCGGCAAAGGCAAAGATCGCCACAATGGCCAGCGCCAGGATGACGAGTATCTGCCCGGCCTCCTTTTTGGTAGAGGGTTTTTCATTAATCTTCATTCCTGCCTCCCACAACTTACGGCTGGGGTCGCAATAGCACCCCATTTGCAGTTGCCTTTAATGGGATCGTTTGACCGGTGATTGCACCCAGGATGGGCATGGTGATTTGAAACGGCTGGGTCACTTCGATCAGCATTTCACGACCTGCAACAACCTCGGTAGAGGAAATGCTGGTACAACTCAAAGGCTCGTCCGAACTATTCTTTATGTACACCGCGACGGTCGTATTTTCAGGCTGTACCGCACTCGAAAGATTGTAACGTACGCGATTAACGATGTTGGTGCATTCTCTTGGAAAAGCCACGCCGTAAACCACGCCTTCTTCTGCGGCGTCCTGCATGGCCATCAAGGTAAAGAACGCCCTGCCCAGGTCCACAATCCCTGCCAGGATAAGAAGTAGAAGTGTCACGCTGATGGCTAACTCCATCAGGCTTTGACCCTTTTCCCTATTGCGAAACGAAGATGCTCTCATACCTAAAACTGCCTTAATCCTCTATGGTATGGGCGTTGGAATCCAATTGACATCAAGATCTTTAATCAATGTCCTTCCGGTGGTGGATGTGATCGGAAAAGTAAAGTTTGCGATGGGAACCAGTGTGGTATAGGTTTTGGTCACGGTCACCACCACCCTGTCCCCCAACTCGAGCACGTTTTCAGCACCGGTGCAGGTTCCCTTGACCACAGTATTTCCGAGGGCGTCAGGACCACTATCATATGCGATCGCGATATCTGCATCTGTGAGCTGTGCCAGGATCCCGGTATTCTTTGCTTGCGCACGCATCCCTGCACAATCATCGTAACGGTGTACTCCACTGGTAGCTAATCCAGTGGAAGCCCCATAGCGGGCGGCTTCACGGCTGGCAGTATACACGGCATTGTAAATGAAAATGACCCTGGCCACTTCCATGATCCCCACCAGGAGCAGCAGGAAGATGGGCAGGACGAAAGCAAGTTCCACCGTCGCCTGACCGCGAGGCTGCTTCCTGCATGAAATCAGCGCCTTTTGATGCATGAACATCCCATCCCTGTACAAACTTCAAAACAATAGTGAATAAAGCCCATTCTCCCGGACTCTACCTGATTAGATTATACGTCTTTTGCCTTTCAACAAGCCTTCATTGCAAAACTGTAATGTAATGGTAAGGGTTCAGTCGTTTTCATTCTCCCTGTTCCTCTGGAACCCGAGCAGCAGTAGCACTGGTGCAAGAATCAATCCAGAGGTCAGCAGACCGGTAGAGATGGACACACTCCTGGCAATCACTCCCACCACAGGTCCCCCCGCAATCTGCCCGACCGCATCCACCTGGCTGCTCATTGAAATCACGGTCGCCCTGACGGAAGAATCCAATCGTTGATTGACCCATGCCGTGTAGATGGGGTTGATGATTTCCCGTACCATTCCAATCATCACCACCAGGATTAACATGAGCACAAGGTTATGGGCAAGGGCAAAACCAAGCAGGCACAAAACAAGGATGGCACTGCAAAGGGTCAGACCATGGATCAAGGAGTTCATCTTTGGGTGATGCAGCCGTTTTTCAATCTGCGAGATTGCGATCGCCGATGCGATCATCACCACAGCCTTCAACAACCCCAACCAGATCACCAGGTTAAATTCTATGGGATCGGCTACCCATTCCAATCCCGGAATCATGGGGAAAGTAAAGGTGTCCACCAGGTGTGCTGTCCAAAGTCGGTCATATCCCTCGCTGTACATTCCGAAGAGAAATCCAACACCGAGAATTCCGATTAAGGCTGGCCGGACTTTGACCATGGAGATCCCCTGNNTGAACAGGGCACCGCCGATGATGATGGGAGCCCTCAGTGAAACGATTGCCAACCCCATGCTCAGCAGCACACCCACCAGGCCTCCCCATTGTTCCATGCGGCTGCCGCGCAGAAAAGCCAGCGATGATTCTTTCTCCCCAATCTCGTCGCTGATCCACGCCTGCAGTGCGCCGCTGGTGAAGGTATAACCCAATCCCCATAGTACCTGTGCCAGTGCGATCACAGCAAAAATGGGGAAGAGTCCATTCAAGAGAAACGAAAGACCCACCAGGAATACCCCCAGGATCACTGATTTTCGGCGGCTGAAACTGTCGGCAACCACACCGGTGGGAATTTCAAACAGGAAAACCGAGGTTTCGAGTGTGGTGCCCACCAGCACCAGCTGCAGCGGATCGAGCCTGGCAACCAGGATGTAGTACAACATGTTCACCGTGAAGATCAGTTGGTAGAACAGCGCTGAACAGAAGCTGTAAACAAGAAAAAGTCTGAGCGCAGAAGATCTCAACTTCCACACACTGGAATCAAAGGATTACCCCAATCGCCAGGGCGATCAATGCGCCTGAGAATGTGCAAAAAAAATTCACCCAATCATTATTGAGCCATTTCAACCCACGCACCTGCCGGGTTGGCGTGCCGCAGTGATGCAGTGGATGCTTTTCGGTCTCTTTCTGACAGGCGGGACAATAGTAGATTGCCTGGACGGTCGCCCCCAGCAATGAGTCCACCAGGCTGCCTGCCACCCCTGCCAAAATGACCATGCCCGCCATCCACCAGCGGGTATGATCCCCCAGGTTGGCAAAGAGCCCCGGGGTGAATACCCAAAATACCGTCCCAATCACGAAAGATCCAGAAAAGGCTGCCAGCATTCCTGCCCGGCTGACCCCGCCGGAGGTTCCCCGGGGTACCTGTGTGCCGGTGGTGATCATCACAGGATCGCTTCGGCTCAAGATCCCCAGCTCGGTTGCCCAGGTATCGGCGTTTGCAGCGGCGAGAGCGCCTGCTCCAGCCATCCAGGGGAGGATCGAGCCTGGGAAAATCATGCTCAGCATGACCATCCATCCGGCGATCCCACCGTTGGCGAGTACCTGCCAGCCATCCCGCCGGGAACCCTTTTCAAATTCAACTCCTTCTTGATTCTTGCGGTGCTTAAAGATCAGTGAGAGGAAACTCGAAGTGACGAAAAAGGTGAGCAGCAGTGCAGCCCAGGGGAGTCCGCCGAAGCCAAAGAACAATGTCCCCAGGACGAATGCCGTCAAGGCTCCACTGACGGTCAAAGCCCGGGCAAAGGTTGCCCCCATCACAACCACGAATGCCAGGGCAGCCCCGATGACCATTTGCGGAAGATGAAATAACGTGTTCATGGCTTAAGCTAAGCGGCAGAGAAATAAAGGATCAGTGAAGCAGCGATCAGCAGCACCATCGAAAGGATCCCTGCCGCCCATACCAGATAGGAAGCCAGCTGCTTGTTGGCGCGGGGGAAGAAAAACAAGCCGGCGGCAAGATCGCTAAAATAGATGATCAAACCCAGTACTGGAAGAAGCAGGAGATAAGAAGACGGGACTGGTTCAAGCAGGCTGCCATTGGGCGCAAAGCCGAGAGAGATCGTCTCTCGACCCAACACAAGCAGCGCATTCATGACCGTCAGCGCTACTGTCGAAAGCGTCAACGCGATGAGCAAGATCATCGCCAGGCGGTCTTTAAACACCTGGGAGACATAGACTCCGGGGTGTGAAGAACGTGCATCAGGCGTGGCCAGGCTGCCCATTTCGGCAGCGTCCTGGAATGCGCGTACAAATCCTGATGGTTCTTCAGGTGAAACCACGACCACAATCCTGTTTGAGGCAATCACCACTGCCTCATTCATATTCGATGCCATGAATTCAACTTCCCCAAGGTTGGGGCTTTTGACCGTGCCCAGGTAAGCCCCAGGCATGGAAAGCAGCGGTGTTCGCAGTATCTCTCCCAGTTCATCCAGCGGTCGAACCCATTCAATTTCGGGGAGCGGGATCTGCTCGATGCGCAGCCCCCATCGGATGCTTAGCTGGTCACGGTCTATCTCGTAACTGGCTCTCAACAATGAGTAGAACCGGTAACCCACGATTGCCAGCGGTATAAGCAGGATCGCCCCAAGAATGAGATAAAGAAAAAGCAATCCGCGTGAGACTTGCTGAAATCCCAACCAAAACAAGAACACTGTCAAGCCCGCCAATAGAGTGAGCAGAATAGCGTGCAGGATCATCCCGCGCCGTTTGTTCGGAGAAAATCTTCGAGATCCGTTCATTGAATCCAGATTCTATTGCAGCGATTCACGTATAGCCCGGCACACCCTATCCACCTGCTCTTCGGTCATCTTTCCGGAGAACGGCAAAGCCAGACCGCGGTTGCCCAGGTTCTCAGTCACGGGAAAGTCGCCGGGTTGGAAACCAAAGCGCTCCTTCATGTAAGGCTGTAAATGGATGGGCAGGAAATATGGACGCACCGGAATTCTCTTTTCAGCCAACCGCCTGGCAATCGCGTCACGGTCGAGCTGTGGATCAAAACGCGCCACGTAGACGAACCAGCTTACACGCGTGGTTTCGGGAACCAGTTGCGGCGGCATGACCCCCTGGATTTCTGACAGCCTCTGTCCGTACCAGTCTGCCACCCGCTCCCGGTTTTGCAGCAATTCCTCGACCCGTTCCATCTGAGCCAGCCCAAGAGCGGCACTCATCTCGTCAAGTCGGTAGTTGTAACCCAGGTAGGTGTGCTGCAACCAGGTGTCACCTGGGGCGCGACCCTGGCTGCGAAGACCCTTCATGAACAACGCATCCTGCCCCCTGTTGGTCACCACCANNCCTTCCCCCGTAGTGATCTGTTTGTTGGGGTAAAAGGCAAATACGCCGTAATCTCCCAGGGTGCCAGCAAAGCGCCCCTTGTATTTCGCCCCCAACGCTTCACAGGAATCTTCGATCAGGGTCAGATCAAACTGGTCTGTGGTTTGACGGAGGGCATCGTAATCCGCAGGCTGACCAAACACGTCCACTGCCAGGACAGCTTTGAGCTTTCCCGCATTCTCTGCACCCTTGCGCGGCAGCCATTTTCGCGCGGCCCTGCCGCCTGCAGCCAGATCGCGGGCAGCTTCAGCCACCCCGTCGGGTCGGATGTTCCCGGTCAATGGATCCACATCCACAAAAACCGGGATGGCATTTTCATACAAGAGCACATTGGATGAAGCCACAAAGGAAAAGGGTGTGGTGATGACCAGGTCTCCACTGCCGATACCTGCTGCACGGACGCACAAATGCAGCCCGGCGGTACCCGAGTTCACACCCACTGCTTCCGTTGCACCCACATACTCTGCCACCCGCTTTTCGAAGGCTTCGATCTGTGGACCAATGCTGAGATTGGGCGTGTGGAGCACATTCATCACCGCCTTGCGTTCAGCATCGGTGATATCCGGAGATGACATGGGAACATCATAAAGGTCAGATTCTGCCATGGGTTAAATTCTTCCTGTATTTGAAGTGTTCAAAGAGGTCGAAACCTCTAATTCCTTGAGGAATTGCTTCGCCTTTGTTACGGCCTGGTCCAGGGGGATGATAAAGGATTCTGTCTGGCTGCGCAGCTTGAATTCCACACCGCCCTGCCTCTGAGCACGCTCGCTGACAGTGATTCGCAAGGGCAGTCCGATGAGATCAGCATCGACGAACTTCACCCCGGCAGGTTCGGCGCGGTCGTCCACCAGGGGTTTACACCCGGTCCGCGTGCGTACCAGCAGTTTCTGACTTGCAACCTCGCCATCAGCGGGATCTTCCCGCAGGGTTTGACTGAACAGCCTTGAAAAGCGCATGCATTTGCTCCAAAAGATCCTGGGCGGTTACAGGACGGTCAGCCAGCCGGCAAATGCCCGGTAGAGGGCAGGAGCTGCCACATGCCCGGTTTTCTTCATCGTCCACCCGCACAGCACCCCCTGCACTGCTGCGATAAGGATCGGCTGCCAGATCTGCCCCGCAGGAAAGAGCCACAATCTGCCGGGCAGCTGCCAGAGAAGGAACAACCCGGCTGCCGCCATCCAGCCCCACTTCGCTCCGAGGTAGGAATCCAACCTCATTTGAATGTACCCGCGAAAAATGGTTTCCTCGGCAAAGGAGTAGATCAGCCACACCGGTAATAGACCTGCCTGCTGCCGGGTTACTCCCTTAAGCAGGGGTGCAAATTTTCCCCGCAGGAACAGGACCACCACGATCAAAAGCAAGCCTACGATCAGCCCGGCACGCAGATTTTCCTTTTGCCAGCCCATGCTCTTCAGAGGTTGCCCGCGTAACACCACCGCCAAAATAAAAGGGATCAAGGCAATGA
>DNOU01000046.1:17584-21212 GCA_003501835.1 Anaerolineaceae bacterium
ACCACCGCAAAGAGCGATAATGCGTAGGTTGCCTCGCGGTTGGGATATCGGAAACCCAGGGGACGCCTTTTCTTCAGCAGCGGACTGGTTCCGGCGATCATCACCACCGCGAGCACGCCCAGCCATTCGCTCAGGTAACCCAGCCAGTACTTCAAATCCATGCGATCACCCGGAAGCCACTTTTCTACCCTTGTCCTTCAGGTCAGGCAGGGGATTGGGGTTGTCCTCATCCGGTGATGATATTTCCGGTTTCGAATCAATGGACGGAGCGAATTCCCCAGGTGTATCGAGTTCCACCTTCTCTTCCATGCGCACCTGTCCGCGCAGGAAGGCACCTTCCTCGGTGGAAAAGGCGATGGTCACCACGTCGCCCCAAACCCTGCCTGTGGAGCGGATCTCCAGTTTTTCAGAGGTCACATTGCCTTTCAGCGATCCGGCGATGACCACCGTGTTGGCGCGCAAATTCCTGCAGGTAACTTTGCCGGTTTCACCCACCACCACCAACCCGCGGATATTGATCTCTCCTTCAAAGGTGCCCTCAATGCGGATGCCCCCCCTACCTCCCAGGTTTCCGGTCCACAAAATACCGGGGCCAAGCACCGAGGTCACCCTTTCAACGGGAGTATTATTATTGACAGGTGGAACCGGAGTGGTCGTTTTTTTGAACATTAATCCCTCCGAACCGGTACCAGCAGGATCGGCAGATGAGTGCGGTCTACGATCAGAGGGGCAACGCTGCCCGCCCACAGCGCATCCATCCCTTTTTTGCCATGTGTACCCAGCACGATCAAGTCAGCTTTTTGGTTCGTGGCTGATTTTACTACTTCCTGCGCCGGATCACCGCGTTCCACCTCAGCGCTGGCGAGAATTCCCCTGGTGTAAAGCTGCTTTAGCTTTTCGTCCAGGTAATTCACAGCCTCCTCCTCTTCCATCTCGAGAATGGCATTGGTGGTGGCAGGCAAAAGAGTGCCTGCCGCAGCTTCCCGGGCTTTCAACGTGGACAGCGTGGGTACAACCCGCACCAGGTGTAAATCTGCACCCATGGCGTTCGCCAGGTCCGCTGCAACATCCAGGCTCGAATCATGGTTCGGGTTTCCATCCAGGGCTGAAACCACCATTTTTAGGGCATACGGTTCAATGGTTTCATCCTCCTGGGGTTGTAAAAGAAGCACCGGAATGACCCCGGATGCGATCACCTGCTGGGGGATGCTTCCCACCACGAAATCATGAATACCCCCTTCACCATGTGCGCAGAGGATGATCAGATCGGGCGTGAACTCGCCGCTGTGTTGCACGATGCTGGCTGCCACACGGCTGACTTCATCAGTGTGCACATGTATGTTGACTTCAACAACGGCAGCAAATTTTGACTCCGCCACATCCTTGAGATAAGCCTTCGCTTCTTCCTCGTTGGTGAGGTGGCGCTGACCGTGGATGACCTGGGGGGCATTCTTTTCAATGACATGCAGCAGGGTGATTTCTGCCCCCAATTTTTGACTCAGCTCTGCGGCCACGGGAATGGCTGCCTCGGCGAGAGTTGAACCGTCCAGAGGGACGAGGATATGTTTGAACATTTTCAGCCTCCAAAAAACGTGGAGTAAAGAAGGTACACGTTCAACGCCAGGATGATGGCAGCCACCCCTGATGCCAGGAAAGTGGTGACCTTACGGTTCACCAGCACCCCCATGATCTCCTTTTTACTGGTGAAAATGACCAGCGGAATCACGGCAAAAGGCAAACCAAAACTCAACAGCACCTGGCTGATCACCAGCGTTTGGCTCGGATCCAAGCCGATGGCGATCACGATCATGGATGGCACCATGGTCACCAGGCGTCTGATCCACACCGGGATCTCCCAATGCAGAAAGCCCGCCATGATCACCTGCCCCGCCATGGTGCCCACCGAAGCACTGGAAAGCCCCGAAGCCAGCAGGGACAGCCCAAAGACAAATTGCGAGGCTTTGCCCATGAGGGGTTGAAGGGTGATGTACGCCTGCTCCAGGGTGCCGATGTGGGTCATGCCTTCGAGATGAAAGGATGAGGCAGCCATGATCAGCATTGCCCCATTGATCAAACTCGCCATACCCATGGCGATCAGGATGTCGATCTGCTCAAAATGGAAGAGCCGTTTCATTTCCTTCGGTTTCTTGACCACCACCCTGCCCTGCATCAGTGCGCTGTGCAGATAAATGGCATGCGGCATCACCGTCGCTCCGAGGATCCCGGCAGCCAGAAGCACGCTTCCAGACCCATCGAAAGAAGGTACAACAGCATGGTAGAAAACATCCTTCCATACTGGCTTGACGATGATGGTCTCCACCACGTAGCTGATTGCGACCACGCCTACCATGGCTGAAATGACCGCCTCAAGCGGTCGAAAACCCTTGCGCTCCAGTCCCAGGATCAGGAAAGTGGTGATGCCGGTCAATATTCCAGCCACCCAGAGAGGGATACCCAAAAGCAGGTTGAACCCGATCGCCGCGCCCAGGAATTCTGCCAGGTCAGTCGCCATGGCGACCAGTTCCATTAACACCCACAGAAACTTCACAAACCAGGGTTTGAAGTGAGCCCGGCATTGTTCCGCCAGGTTCATCCCCGAGGCAATGCCCAGTTTGGCGGAAAGCGATTGGATGAGAATCGCCATCAGGTTGCTCGCAATGATCACCCACAGCAAGGTATAACCGTATTGTGCACCCCCGGCGATGTTCGTGGCAAAGTTACCGGGGTCCACGTAAGCCACACTGGCGATG
Organism: Anaerolineaceae bacterium; assembly: GCA_003501835.1. GTDB lineage: Bacteria > Chloroflexota > Anaerolineae > Anaerolineales > Anaerolineaceae > UBA6107. The sequence continues at coordinate 20,335 of DNOU01000046.1, forward strand.
AATGCCGGTCCAAGGAATGGCAGCAGGCTGCCAAACCTGCCCTTTTTGCTCCTTCCCCGCAGCACTGCACGAGCTTCTGTCAGGGTACGGTTATCCTGTGTGGTTTTAATGGGAGACTTGGATTTATTCGGCATGGGTTTCCTGCTCACTCGAGAGAGCGTTGTTCATTCAGAGGACCTGGATGCGGCCAGATCTCACCGGCATGGACTATGAAATCATCCGGCACATCGGCTTTGATCACCGCGCTGTTTCCCACCCGGGCACCCGCGCCGATATGCAGCCCCAGGTTGATGGTGACTCCCATGCCCACCTGGGCCCGGTCGCCAACGGTCACAGCGCCGGCGAATAGGGCACCCGGCGAGAGATTGACATAATCCCCCAGCACGCAATCGTGCGAAAGGATCACTCCGCTGTTCAGCAGGCACCCAAACCCGATGCGCACGTCGCTGCCCACGTAAACCCCGTAGAGCAGGTGACAGCCATCGCCGACCCTGGCGCTGGGCTCGATGAATGCGTGCGGATGAACCACTGTAGGAAGGGTGAATCCCGCACCACGCAGGCGTTCAAATACCGCCAGGCGTGATTGAACGTCTCCAATCCCTCCCACGGCATTCACTGCGTTGTGAATTCCTGTTTCCCGCAATGAAGGGAGGATCGACGAATCTCCAAGTACAGGGATCCCCAAAATGGAGCTTCCCTTCTCAATCCCGTCATCCACGATCCCAATGATTGACCACTTTTTCTCGGCAAGGACCAGATCAATGATTGACTTGGCATGTCCGCCTCCGCCAAAAATGATCAAACCGGGCTTTGAGTTGGGAAGTTCGGTGGGAAGATTCATGAATTGTTTATACCATCTTTCTCAGCTATTTGAACAC
>DNOU01000046.1:21328-21958 GCA_003501835.1 Anaerolineaceae bacterium
GGTTCAACCGCACGAATCAACACGGCAGCCGGACTGCCCTCCTCGCCGGTGACAGCGTTCAGGCACCAGTGCATTCCATAAGTGAAATAGACGTACGCCCTGCCCGGGGGACCATACATCACTGCGTTGCGCGCGGTCTTTCCCATGCGGGCGTGACAGGCCTGGTCTTCTTCTCCGGAATATGCTTCAGTCTCAATGATCCTGCCAGATATGCGTCTGCCTTCAATTTCACGAACCAGGTGCATGCCGAGCAAATGCCTCGCCACAGCGGGGGCAGACTGCAGATAGAAATCGCAAGGCAGACAGTGCATACCGCTATTATACATAAGAAGAAATCCGGCTCTCGCCGGATTGGATGGAAATGCTCTGATTTATTCTTCGTCTTTTTGGTCTGTCGGCCGGGGTTCGAGCTCATACTCCATGGTCAACTTCAGCCCCTCGGGTAGTGCAATGCGCGGCTGATATCCCAGTTTTTCACGTGCCAGGGTAATATCACCGCACAGGCGGGCAAGCCCCCCGGTATTGCGGGGATTGTAAATGATCTCGGGGTGTCCGCCAGTGATCTCCACGATCATACGCGCCAATTCACGCATGCTGATTTCCGTTCCACTGGCGATGTTGAAGGTCATA
>DNOU01000175.1:0-428 GCA_003501835.1 Anaerolineaceae bacterium
TCAAACCAGATGGCGGAAATCTCTTCGCATTGGGTGGGGTCTTTCATGCAGCCCAGATTGTGAAGCATACTGAAAATGATCAAAACGGGCATGGCGAAGGGAGAGGTTTTAAGCAAGGTGGAAATTTGAGCGGCGAAACTGGTCACAATTGAATAACCCATTACCGGAAACATGCTTTCCAGGTCTCTCATCCTCAAGGCAGCGCGGATGGATTGGAGAATTTGCTGTGTGTTTAATTCGATATCACCTGCCAGGCCTGTCGTCTGATTGATTGCTTTCAACAGATTGGCGACCAATTCAGGGGTTGCTTCTGGCAGCTGGATTTCACCTGTGGACGGATCATACTCTGCGGCAAGCAATTGATTCAGATGGGAAGCAGCGAGAAGGTCTGCAGCAGTATTAAGAATGGGTTGAATCAGTAGAGAGCC
>DNOU01000175.1:469-7690 GCA_003501835.1 Anaerolineaceae bacterium
TTGACTTGATCTGGGAGCAGGGACGCAGGAATTGCAGCCCGCTCATCTGGTCGCGGAAGATCAGGTAATCGCCGGAGTGATCGTCTTGGATCAGCTGATCGGCCAGGGTGGTCCGATTCATTTTCTTTTGGCTGCCCTCACGCATCAATTGGGAAGCGGATAAATGGATCCAGCCATCCGTTTGGTTGAGGCGATTGTTGTAGATCACCAGGGTTCGATCGACACCGTGGGCATTGGTGTAGGCATAGACATTCTCATCCACTGCACCACCGGGCAGGTAAAAGTCAAAAAGCCAGAAGTGCTCGACACCAGCAAAAAGCTCGCGGCGGTGGAGTAAAGGTGCAATCTGCAAGTTATGCCGGCGGATCAGATCGCCATCAGGATACTCGTCAATATAAGCGCGGCGGAATTCCATGCCGTATTTTTCAGTGAAACCTTCCACCTGACCGTGTCCGAACATCGGAAGCCCCGGGAAGGTGGACATCAGCACGCAAATGCCGAAGTACTTGTCCCCTTTGCCGAATTGATCCACCGCTGTGCGCTCATCGGGATTGTTCATGAAGTTGACATAGCGCTTGAGGATCTCGGGTTCGAACTCAAGGGTATTCTTGAGCAGCTGGCGGTAATGGGTGTTGTCTTCATTGCGCAGCATGTTCATAAATGCACTGTTATAAACGCGGTGCATCCCCAGGGTACGCACGAAGTAGCCTTCCATCATCCAGAAAGCCTCCGCCAGCAGCAGGGTATCGGGAGCTTCCCGAGCGACGCGGTCCACCACCTCCCGCCAGAATTCAACAGGCATAGCCTGGTCAAATTGCTGCTGACTCATGCCATGCTCAGCACGCGAAGGGATATCTCCTCCTGTGCCTGGCTGGGGGAACCAAAGGCGCTGATAATGTTTCTTTGCCAGGGTCATGGCGGCGTCAAAGCGGATAATGGGAAACTTACGGGCGACCTCCAGGATGGTCTGGATCACCGCCTCGCGGACCTGTGGATCGAGATAATTCAACTGGGCGGTGTCATTCCAAGGCATGCTGGTGCCGTCATTGCCATGATAGATGAAACGAGTCTCCCCGGAAGCTTTATCGATGCGCCGGAAAACCACCGCGGCATCAGTGCGGTCATAATAGTGATCCTCGATCTGGACGACACTTCCCGGGTCGGATGATAGATCAGGTCCATTGAAGGTGTACGCCGGGTAAGGGCTCTGATCCAGAGAAATAAAGCGTTCAGGATGGTGGTTGACCCAATCTGAATCGATCGCCATGTGATTGGGCACCATGTCCGAAGCCAAGCGGATACCAAACGCCCAGGCACGATCGCGCAGCACGCGGCAGGCTTCCTCCCCTCCAAGATCAGACGCAATTTCATAGGAGTGGAGCGAATAGGCTGAAGCAATGGCATCGGGGTTACCGAGGAGCTGTTTGATCTTTGCGGAGGCGCGGCTGCGCTCCCAGAGCCCGATCAACCAGAGGCCGGTAAACCCGCGGTCAGCGAGTGTGCGCAACTCTTCTTCAGGAATTTGATCGAGATGGTGGATGGGATAACCGTACTTTTTGGAGAGTTGGTCCAGCCAAACAAAGGCATTCTTGGCAATCAAGACAAGCCGGGGCATCCATTCACGGTCAGCGCTGAATTGTTCGGCTTCCTCGGTGCCGAAAACATTGCCTTTGTAATAGACGGGAACTTCCACCGGACCCGGACCGCCGAAGCCCTGCCTGGATTCCTCTTTAAGTACATCCAGACCCAAAAGCAAACGGTAGAGAAAACTACCCAGCAGGGATGCCCACTTTTCACGGATGAATTCCAACTGACCGCTCAAACTGTTCGGCACGGCAATGGAGGGGCTGAGGAGCATATCCACCAGCGATTGATTGTCTGGACCAAATTTCTGGCTCTCTGCAAAAGTCTGACGGATGGTGTGAATTGCAACTTCGAAATTTGGATTCTTGGTGAGCTCCGGGGCTTCGAAGATCTCTTTGAAAGGTTTCAGGGCGGGGTTCTGGTTTTCCAACCAGAAAAGCAAAAGCTCTTCCAGTACGTCTTCCCGATTGGACTTGCCGTCGGTGGTCTGCGCAAGATAAGCCTCAGGCGTGAGATGTTTATCGTAGACCACCTGGGGAGGGAATTCAGAGATGAACTGAACCAGGAATGCTGTATAACGATCTGATCCGATAAGCGTCTCCAGGGTTTGGTTGATCTCATCGAAGATGTCCAACTGCTTTTCCTGGCGGTAAAGATGGATCACATAATGGAATATCTCATCGATGAGACCCAGGGCATTGGCCTGTCCCACTTTGACGGCATTCTCGGGGAAATGGATGAGGTCGCGCTGGCGGTTGAGTTTGTCTGCAAAGCGTTTGACCGCCTGCAGGTTGAGAAAGATCGCACTGCCATTGAAGGCGAACAACGTCTCATCAAGACCGTACTTTTCTCGAACCCGCCTGGAAATGTGAAATTCCATAGCATTCCTCTTCGATCTGTGAGATTTGATCAGTAATTGATCCGGCTACCTTCCATTTTATTGATAATTTCCAAAGTGCCAACCCAGGCGTCCTGCGAGTTTTCCAGAAATACTTCTGGAAGGATCTCACCTGTCTTTTTCAGGGATTCAACGGTGCGGTGAGTGACGGCAGGTTCCCAGTGAAAAAGCGAGGTGATATCATGCTCTCGGGTTACCCCCAGTGAACGCAGGTGGGCGAGCACCAGGTTGCGGCGTGCCTGTGATTCTGATATCGGGCGGGCTTCTTCGATCAGATCGGGATAAACACGGTGGGTGAGATCGTATTTGAAGGCGTAATGCCAGGCACCGACATCTGCGATGGCTGTCGGCAGGATGCGGAAGTCCCTCTGCAACTGGTCCAGTGCGCGATTGAAAGGGGATTTTGAGTTCTGACCGGTCAGATGGGCTTCTTTGCGTAGGTTGATGGTGTCAAGCGGACCCTTCTCGAGCAGGGTATCAAAGATCAATTTGGATTCCAGCGTGAGGTGTCCCAGTCGATAGTCTTCCTCGATGTCATCTTCAGGAGATCCGTAATTTGGCGAGAGGGCGTAAAAGGAGGGCAGCAGGTCGTAGGAAATAAAGGCATTCTTGTGCTTGAGTACCCGTCCGTAATACCAGACGTGCTGGTCGAGCAGGTCGTCCTTCCAGGACCAGGTGATGTTTGCAGGATCGTCGTGATCGTCAGGCACCGGCCGATCGCCGGCAACCGCCGCCCACAGGCTGGGAAAGGTGAACCCTTTGACCGGCCAGAAAAAGACGAATCCACGTTCATTAACAAAGCGGATCGCATCCTGGGGAGTCTTGAGGAGCAGTTCCGGATTGAGGCAGAAGGTACGTGCCTGGTAAGCCTTAAGCTGCACAAGAGTGAGTTGGATCATTCAGCCTCAGGCACAAGTGTACCATGAGGAAATTAAAGAGTGGGAACACTGCATGCGCGGATTACCCACTCCAATATGGATCTGTATGGGAGATNNNNACCTCAACGATCTGATACATGCCTGTGGCTCCAACCGGGTGTCCGCGGGCTTTGAGTCCGCCCCGGGTGGCCACGGGAATACGCCCGGTGGGCAGGATTTCGCCATCCAGGGCTAGTTGGGGGCCTTTGCCCTTTTCTGCGAAGCCATTGGCTTCCAACGAGAGCGCTGCCATGATGGAGAAGGCATCGTGCAGCTCAAAGACATCAATATCCTTCGGGCCAATGCCTGCCTGGTCATAGGCTTTCCTGCCCGAATTGTAGGCAGCCTTCAGAAATGTGGGCTCACGGCGTTGATCGATGGCGATGGTATCGGTGGCTGCTGCTGAGGCGAGGATTTTGACCACCCGTGCGGCTGCCGCATGATTGACCCGTTCCAGAGGCACAAGCACCGCTGCTGCAGAGCCGTCACCGATGGCAGAGGCGTCCATTAAGTTAATGGGATCCGCCACCATGGGCGCTTTGGAGTATGCCTCACGAGTAATGGGTTCGTGGAAGCGGGCAAAGGGGTTGTGAAAGGCATTGGCATGGGCATTGATGGAAAAGTCCGCAAAATCCTCCTTTTTCCAACCAAATTCGTACATGTAGCGGCGCATGATCAGCGCATTGAGGGCAACAAATGAAAGCCCCTGGCCGGCTTCCCATTCAGCATCTGCAGCGGTGGCCAGCTGGCTGGTGATCTCGTCACCGGGCGAATCGGTCATCTTCTCGACGCCCACTGCAAGGGCAGTTTCCACTTCACCTGATGCCACCGCCATGAGGGCGGTTCTGAAGCTGGCTGCGCCGGAACTGCAGGCAGCCTCGGTGTGAAAGGCTTCAGCATTGCGCATGCCGATCCAATCGGCAATGTACGCACCGAGGTGCAACTGCTGGTTGGCTGAGCCCGACATCATATTACCCACAAAAATGGCGTCGGTACGCTCAAGCCCGGCATCGTGCAAGGCTGCCAGGGCTGCCTCTCCGGCAAGCTCCCGCAGCGATTTATCCCACAATTCATCAATCCTGGTCTGCCCTATTCCAATGACCGCTACTTCGCGCATGATCCTTCCTTTCATTCATTGCCTTCAATTGGATTATAAAGGCATTGTCTCTCAAGAACTATCAGGTTCGCTGGAATGGTGAGGGTTATAATGGGCGTACAAAGATTCTCCCTGGATGGAGCTGATTGTGAAGTCAAGACCCCGATCATTGATAATCTCACTCGTTTCTTTGGCATTGCTGGCAACTGCGTGCGGCACTGCTTCCCCCGGGTTGATCCGCAACGAGGAGCAGGAATCCGGGCAGCAGCCATTGCCTTTACCGCAGGCGAGTACCACTCCAACCGAGACTCCCCTTGAAGGGATCTGGCTCTCACCGAGCCTTCCCGCTTTACTGCTCAATCAGATACAGGGTGTGGTACTGAACCAGTCCGCCAACGCAAATACAGCCGCAATGATCCTGGCACCAGTGGATGAATCCGTACCAGGGTTAAAACTGGTGCGGGAATCCACCTGGGTGTATGCACTGGTGGCTCCATTTTACGAGATTCGCGACGGGGTCACCGATGAGGAATTGCAGCAGATATGGTTGGGAAGGGAAAAGGGCAGCCTGGCAGGGGTGAAGCTGGTCTTGGAAGCCTCCACGCAGGCGGCATTTGTGCTGCACTGGGGGGCACCTTCAGCGAACACGGTGCAGGTCAGGAAAGCGGACGAACTTCTCGAAGCCACCTGGAACGAGTCAGATACCTGGGCGCTCATCCCCTTTGAAGCTGTACAGCCAAAGTACAAGATACTCAAGATCGACGGTTTGAGCCCGCTGGACAAGCCGCTTAATGTGGAGCGTTACCCCCTGGTGATGCGGTTTGGACTGTATACAGATCCACAGGCAAGCCAAACCAGTATTGAACAGGAGAATGTTCTCAAAACTGCTCTTCCTTTGACCAACCGGGACGAGAGCCGCATGACCATCTTAATCATGAGCGGCACCACGGCTTTGACACGCGCCACGGCTTTCAAGATCGACCTCAAAGGCGCAGATTACGTGATCAGCGGGGTGCGGGATTGGTTCCTGGCAGCAGATTTGCGGCACGTGAGCAATGAAGTCTCCTTCGACCCGAACTGTCCGAAAGCTGATCCCAATTCAGCGAGCATGCGCTTTTGCTCGCAGCCTTCCTATATCGAGGTCTTGAAGGGGTTGGGGATCAACGTGGTTGAGCTGACCGGGAATCACGAGAACGATTACGGCCCTGAAGCATTCGCCGAGACAGTGAAAACGTATCAGCAGCTGGGTTGGACGACCTTTGGCGGGGGATTAACCCCTGAGGATGCCCGCAAACCTGCCCTGGTGGAAAATAATGGCAACAAGATCGCTTTCATCGGATGCAATCCGGTGGGACCAGCCAATGCCTGGGTGAATGACCGCCGTGCTGGAGTTGCCCGCTGCGACCCCGAATACTACTTCAGCCAGATCAAAGCTTTGAAAGAACAGGGTTACGTGGTGGTGGCGACTTTCCAACACCAGGAGATCTACAGATACATGTATGATGAACATTATCGGGCTGATTTTCGGCAGGCAGCCGATAGCGGAGCCGATATCGTCAGCGGCGCGCAGGCACATTACCCGATGGGATTTGAATTCAGGGCGCAGGCGTTGATCCATTACGGCATGGGCAATTTCTTGTTTGACCAGATGGATTATCCCGTGGTGGGCACCCGGCGTGAATTCATTGACCGGCACGTGATCTACAACGGCAGGTACATCAACACCGAACTCCTGACCGCACTGCTGACCGACTATTCGCGCCCGAGGCCGATGGAGCCGGAGGAGCGAACCCAGTTCCTTTCGGATTTGTTTGACGCCAGCGGCTGGGAACTAGATGGAGAGACTCATGAGAATAATTGATATTTCACAGAAGATCAGACCCGGGATGGTCGTCTGGCCGGGTGACCCACAGGTGGAAGTCAATCAGGTGGAAAAGATCAGCGCCGGGGATGAAGTCAATTTGACGCAATTTTCCATGAGCGCTCACACCGGTACGCACGTGGATGCCCCTTGCCACTTTATCGATGGGGGAAAGAAAGTAGATGATCTCAGCCTGGAAGATCTTTGCGGTCCGGTCCAGGTAATCCATGTGCCGAGCAATATCAGCGAGATCGACAAGGGCGTGGTTGAGAATGCGGGCATCGAACCTCTGACTGAACGAGTTTTGTTCAGGACAACCAATTCGACCTTGTGGAAGAACCAGGCAGGTGAATTCACAAAGGAATATGTCGGAATCACTGAAGATGCTGCGCAGCTACTGGTGGAGATGGAGTTAAAGCTGGTGGGGGTGGATTATCTATCCGTAGCAGCTGGAACGCATATCCGACCAACCCATGAAACGCTTTTGGGATCAGGCATCATCCTCCTTGAGGGCTTGGACCTTTCAGAGGTATCAGCAGGCAGGTACATGCTCTATTGTCTGCCACTCAACCTGGTGGGCGCTGACGGAGCACCGGCGAGGACGGTGCTGGTGGAGGGGGTATAAAGACGGAAACCATAAGGATTGGTCATCTGTGGCAGAGCTCAATGTTCCCTGATCACTTTTCACTGTGCTCGAATCACTGCTCTTTTTTTATCATGACACCTTTTGGGAGGTCGCTGCATCCATTATTTATGAAAAACATCATCTTGAGAACTATGATAGGATAGTAAAAAGACACTCAACCAAGGTGGTGATGATGATCGATCTTCCCGATTCCGAGATCCTGCCGCTCTCGCTCAAACA
>DNOU01000201.1 GCA_003501835.1 Anaerolineaceae bacterium
GATTTCCTTTTGGCTCTGGTTTTGGATTGGAAAATTTCCTGAAAAGGGTCAATGTGGAGAAGATCCTTCCCTGGGTGGCAAAATCCATGCCGCTTGAGGATTTGCGAGACGCCCTGTATCAAAAGACACTCAGCCCCACCAGCATCCCTGAATCCAGGGAAGCTTTGGATATTGAGCTGGCAGTAGCCAGGGTGATGCTGCGCGAAATGGTCCGTGAATTGCGCCTGCGGGGCACGTTGACTGCACGAGGCTATGACCCCATTCTGGTCAGCGGTTCCACACTCACCCGGGCGGCTTCTCCCCAGCAGACTCTGCTGACCCTGCTGGATGGCATTCAACCAGCAGGGATCACCACGCTGATCCTGGATAAGCACTCAATCATACAGTCCCTGGGAGTAGCTGGATTGATCCAACCCTATCTGCCTGTCCAGGTGTTGGAATCAACAGCATTCACCAGCCTGGCGACTGTGGTCAGCCTGGTCAGCGAAAGCCCGCTCGGAAAAGAGATCCTCAATGCACGTCTTGAATATGAGAACGGCAAGTTCGTGGAAGTCACCGTTTCTCATGGTTCGATTATCGCCCTGCCGTTAAGACCAGGCGAAAGCGGCAAGCTTTATCTTGAACCGCAGCACCGCACCCGTATTGAAGCATCGGGGCTGGTGGAAGATTTCTACAAAGTGAACGGAGGAATCCTGGGCCTGGTCATCGATGCCCGGGGGCGTCCATTGGAAATGCCCTCCAATGACAAACAACGGGACGCCATGGTAGCGGGGTGGGTCACTGCCCTGGGTGGCTAAATTGGCATATATATTGCAACAATAGCTTCAGGAGTTGAGTATGCACGCACAGGTTCTACAGATTCGTTCCATTACCCATATTCGCCGCAGTCAGTCGCTGCCGGTGCCGGGCAATGTGCGCGTACATGTAGGACAGAAGGTGTATGCGGGCGACCTGTTGGCCGAAGCGGATGTTTCAGCCTCACATGTTACGGTGGATGTTCCGAAGATATTGGGTTTGCCCTACAGCGACGACGTTGAAAGATTGATCGAACGCAAGGTGGGTGAGAAACTGGAGGAGAAGGATATTATTGCTGAAACCGGGGGTCTTTTCTCCAGGGTGATCCGCACCCCTGCACCCGGCACGATTGTATCCATTCAAAAGGGTGTGGTGCAGATCGAAACTGGCACCAGGCATCTTACGCTTGAATCCAGTATTTCTGGTTTGGTTTCTGAAATCCGCACGAATCAAAAAATCTACGTTGAAGCAAATGGTTCCTTGATTCAGGCTGCCTGGGGCAATGGCAAGATCTCGACTGCACCGTTGACGAATGCAGCAGAAAACCACCTCTCTGCTCTTTCTCCCGCCAGCTTTGGCATTGAATTACGCGGCACCATCGTGATCGGTGGCATATGTGTGGATGAGGCAACCCTTACCCAGGCTGCTGCCCTGCCCATTGCGGGATTGGTCCTGGGGAGTATGCCTGCAAGGTTGATCGAGGCAGCCCGGAGACAGCCGTACCCCGTGATTTTGACAGACGGATTCGGATTGATGGGTATGAATGAACTNNGCGCAAGGGAGTCCGACCCGAAGTGTTCATTCCCTTGCCGGTGGATGCCCAGCCTGCGTTCGAATATGCCGAGTACAAGGCAGGACAACTGGTGCGTGAGACAGCTTACCCGCATGTCGGGGAGATTGGTTTGATAGAAAAGATCTCCTCGTCCACAGTGCTCCTGCCATCCGGCTTGCGCGCTCAGGCTGCAGAAGTAAAATTTAACCAGGAAAAAAGGATTGTACCCCTGGCTAATTTGGAAGTGATCTCAATAGAAAGTGAAGTCTCCGCTGAGACCAAATAAGGAGGAACGACATGTCACTCACCAGCTATGATGATAAACAATTTGATGAAGAACCAGGTTTAGGCGGTGAATCACCGGAACCGGAAAAGAAGCCGTCCAACAGGAATTTCCTGCTGGCAATTGGGATCCTGGGGGTGATCTTCATCCTGGCTTTGATCTTGCTTCTGTTGGTTGCACCCAGGTTGATTGCCCAGCAGAATGCTGCCCGCCAGGAGACCGCAGCCGCCATCAATGCCGCAAATACTGCCACTGCCGCGGCAGCCAACGCTGCCCGTCAGACCCAAATGGTCACTGCGGTACCCGCAACTTCCACCAAGGCGCCCGTGGTGGTGGTAAAGACCAATACGCCCATCCCGACAGCCACTTCACGCCTGTCACAATCTGAATTGGCGACCGCGCAAGCGTTGCAGACCCAAATGGCAGGGCAGGGGGGTGGTGCGACACCCACGGTGAGGATCACACCTCGCCCAACGGCAACGGCTCTACCGACCACCGGCTTTGCAGATGAAGTGGGTCTGCCCGGCCTGCTGGGGATGGCTGGAGCCATGATCCTGGTGATCGTTCTTGCCCGGCGCATCCGCTTCTCAGACCGCTGATCCATACTCCGCCCAGGCATCAATAAGGCGTTTTCAGGGTGAAAACGCCTTTTTGAATTTGAGAAGTGATCACGAAAATTTAGTGAACGTCTGCGGCGATTTTATTTCCGTAGGTGAGCAGGGCTTTGACCATTTCCCTGCTACGTCCTTCAGCATACACACGCAGCACAGGCTCTGTGCCCGAGGGACGGATCAGCAGCCATGAATCATCCTTGAAAATGTACTTCACCCCGTCCATGGTACTCACTTCCTGAAGGTTTTCTCCACCGATGGAAGCCGGGGGTTCCTCCACCAGGCTGTGCACCATTTTTTCCTTTGCCACGGGATGATTCAGGCGGATATCCGTACGTTCGTAGAAAACAGGTCCAACCTCCTGCTGCAGGGATTCCACCATCTCGTAAAGCGAAGTCTGCGCGCTGGCAACCATTTCGATGATCAACAAGCCCATGATGATGCCGTCACCCTCCGGGATATGACCTTTGAACGAGATTCCGCCCGATTCTTCTCCGCCGATCAGCACATCTTCCTTGAGCATGTAATCGGCGATGTGATTGAATCCCACCGGAGTCTCATGGGTGATGAGGCCGTATTTTGCTGCCAGACGGTCGATCATGCGCGTCGTTGACACAGTGCGCACTGCCGAACCAGTGAGACCCCGTTTTTCCACCAGGTAACGCAGCGCCAATGACATGATTTTGTGGGGATCGATGAAATTGCCGCGTTCATCCATGGCGCCAATGCGGTCCGCGTCTCCATCAGTGGCAATGCCGAATGACCCCATTCCGGTGCCAATGGCTCCTGCCAGGGCACCCAGGTACTGAGCGATCGGCTCCGGGTGAACACCGCCGAATCCTGGATTCATTTCACCGCGGATCTCCTGTACCTCGCAACCGCAGCCCTGTAAAATCCCGCGGATCACACCCCGGCCGGAACCGTACATCGAATCGATCACAAAGCGCTGGGGGGTATCCGCAATAAGATCCAGGTCGATCAGTTTACGTAGATGATCATAATAGGCTGGAATGGGATTGAAGCGCTGGATCAGACCCGCCTGGCGAGCCTGGTCAAAATCCATCAGGTTTGGACCGCGGCCGCGTTCCTCGTTGTCATTCAAATACACTTCCACCGAACGACACTGCTCTGGCAGGGCTGATCCGCCGTAGGCTGATTTGAGCTTGACACCGTTGTACCGCGGAGCATTATGCGAGGCTGTGATCATCACCCCGCCGACTGCGTTCAACTGGCGGACAGCGTGTGAAATCACCGGGGTGGGTGCATCTGCCTGGGCAAGATAGACAGTGTAGCCGTTGGCAGCCAGAACGCGCGCCGCTTCGGTGGCATAGCGGTCTGAGAGGAAGCGGGTGTCAAAGCCGACCACCATTTTTCGGGGATCAATTTCATGATCTTCAGCCGTGCCGTTGAGCCAGTTCTTGGATTCGACCGCATCCGCGATCGCCTGGGTGACCTGGTGCAAATTTGAAAAAGTGAAAGTATCTGAAATGACAGCACGCCAACCGTCGGTACCAAAATGAATGGGCATAAATTACTCCAGAAAGAAGAATGGATTTCTTGAGATCAAGACAATTACCAACCAGGTGCAGGGGTCGCGGTGGCAATCAGGCTGCGGACCACCCAGCCTTCAATGCCGTTGTCAGTGATTACATGCACCCAGTAGTTGTTGTCTGCAAAGACGGTTTCAGGAAGAACCTGCACCAGAGCACCATTAAGCAGGCTGGTGAGATATTTCGAATTGAAGGTCGGTTGTTCGCGCACCACAATGCCTGTTGAGCTGGGACTGTTGACCATTGCCCACACGGGAGTGGGTTTGGGTGTGATGGTGACAGTGGCTGTGTTTGTGGGCACCAGCGTATGGGTGGGAGTGGATGTCGCCACCACGGCTGTCTGAGTTGCCGGGCGGGGCGATGGTGTCAAAGAGGCTGACAAAACCGGCAGTTGCGATGGGCTCTGAGCAGTTGGAGGTGTAAATTGCGGCAGGACCTGTTTTTGCAAGGCGGCGCCGAACGCACTGGTGACCATGAGACCGTAGATGGCTGCCGCGATGACCAAAATACTGAGCAGCACGCCGAAAAAGGTGAATGGTCTGAGCCGCATGAAGAGAAGCAGGATCGTTCCCAACAGCAGCACCCAGCCCACATGAACTGCTGCAATTTTGAGCGCTTCCGGGAAAAGCCCCACCACCCCACTGGTCAGTCCAAAACCTGCCACACCAATTGGCAGATACACTTCATAAGACAGGGCAACGCTGGCGACCAGTGAGCGCTGCTTTGGATTGCGAACGGTGAGGTAAATGGCCAGCACTGCACCGATGGTCAGCAAAACGAAATCAGGCAGGGTAAACTGGGTGTGATTCAGGGTCTGCTCAAAAGTCAAACCGGGCAGCAATTTTGAGACCCAGCCCCCCAGCGCGCCCGTGCCAAAGATGAATCCGGCACCCAGCAGAAGGCTTGCCAGAGATTGAATGAAAAAGGTGAAGGATCCCACCGCAGAACTGAACCCGAGACCGATCAGCGGAGCCATGAACGGAGAAAGCAGGGCAGCCAGCACATAGATCGCCGGGCTGTTGAGCAGAATCCCCAGGGCAAGGACCAATCCTGAAAGAAATGAAAAGAGAAAGAAATCAAAACTGGGAACCAGCCGCGAGGCGATCTGACCCACGTAAAGTGCACGGTCACCTTTGCCAGATGGAATCAGGGGGCGCCTTCTTCTTCGGTGGTGCCGGACCACCGGCTCTGGCGCCGACGGCAATGGGTTGAATCCTTCAGGTAGGTCTGTCATCGTCTCAAGGTCGCAGTGATGCGCGTAGGATGGTTGAAACATTCAAGAGCAGCCACAATATTCGGGAAAACAAGATCTGATGCAAGGAGGGTGGGTGTGAATGTTCCTTCCGTTGATAGAACGCAAATGCCGAGGGCCGCTTCCTGGAGCATCAGTTGGTCATTCGCCCCCTGTCCAATGGCGGCAGTCACTTCTACGCCAAGATCACGTACGACCGCTGCTTTCTGTTCAGCCTCCAAGTCTGGTTCGAGCAAAATGGCGGTCGTCCCCAGGGCAGCATCGATTTCCGCCTGGCGGTTGAACGTGTTGGCGGTCACGAGGTGGATGGAGAGACTTGACTGCAGGTGATGAAGCAGATTCGCAACCCCTGGGATGAGTTGACCATCCAGCGCGAGCGTGCCATTGACATCGCAGACGAGGTGATGGAGGATCAAATTGTCTCTGCCCGGAAGAACGATTTCAAGCATGCACTCATTATAAACTCGTCCCGCAAGGGGTCAAGTTTATTAACCAAATGAGTGTAACATGCGAGGCGTAACGGAAATGGAAGTTTGACTAAACTCCTTGTCGGATTTCAGCCTGTTGCTGGCTTCGATTTCCAGATCAGTGCCACCAGACCCATGATGAATAAAAACGCGCCGGCAATGCTGTGGTGTACCGGCATCCATGAGACAAAGAATTGTGCTGACCCGGAACAAGACATCCGGGATAGAAGGGGAATACACACCACTGCCAGGCCTGCGATCAGCAAGATCGCAGCAACACCTGCTGG
>DNOU01000125.1:0-2780 GCA_003501835.1 Anaerolineaceae bacterium
GCAACCCCGTAGGGGAAGATGTGAATGATTTTGCGCGGGGTGAATTCCAGTTCACCTTCTTCTTCAAACAGAGGCGTGTCGGTCTCTGAAAGGTACTGCTGGCGGTTTCGCCCGACAGAGGGTTGGAGAGCAGGAGCGCGGGTGCCGTTTTGCACGGCGGGTTCACCTGTGTACGATCGCCGCGTTCCCTGGCTTTGCATCCGTTGACCCGGCGCAGCAGGCGGTTTTTCGATATGAATTTCGTCTGCTGCATCCCGCCAGCGAATTTCCGGCAGCACCGGATAGCCCCTCACCAGGGTATCGACCACCGCCGCCACATCTGGATGGACGGCAAGCCGATCGCGCTCCTGGAGCTCGACAAGTACATCGAAGGTCGGCGGTGAACGCCGTTCCAGCACTGTCTTTTGAGTTCCTCTGCGGCGGGCTTCTTCGTCTGAGAGCGTGACCGATTCAATACCGCCGATCAGGTCGCTTAAGGTGGGGTTGAGCAGCAGGTTTTCCAGCGTGCGTCCGTGAGCCGTCGCCACCAACTGCACACCACGTTCAGCAATGGTGCGGGCAGCCATGGCTTCCAATTCGCGACCGATTTCGTCGATGATGATCACTTCGGGGTTGTGATTCTCCACTGCTTCGATCATTACCTCGTGCTGTAGAGAAGGTTTTGACACCTGCATTCGGCGTGCCTTGCCCACCGCAGGGTGCGGCACATCACCATCTCCACCAATTTCATTGGAAGTATCGACAATGATCACCCGCTTGGTTTCTGCCAGGATGCGCGCAGCTTCGCGCAGCAGGGTGGTCTTGCCGATTCCCGGCTTGCCCAGCAGCAGGGTGCTCTTCCCGGATTCGATCAAATCCTGGATGATATCAATGGTGCCGTACACCGCACGCCCCACCCGGCAGGTGAGACCCACGATGTGATCATGACGGTTGCGAATGGCAGAGATGCGGTGCAGCGTGCGCTCGATACCGGCGCGATTGTCGGCATCAAACTCGCCAATCTTGGAGACCACGAAGTCGATATCCGTGCGGGTCACTTCGTCTTCACTGAGGGTCACTTCCGAATTGACGAACCTGGCCACCGGCAGGCGTCCAAGGTCAAGCACAATTTCAAGCAGGTTCTCACTGTTGTTGGCTGCGATCACCGCCCGGGTCACCCGGGCAGGCAAGACATCCAGCAGTGCATTTAAATCATCGGTAATTCGTTTTTGAGTCATTTTCTTAATTTTAGCGTTATCTTTCAATTTTGATCAACCAATGTCCCTTATTGCAGATCCTGACCGGAGATGGTCGAGTTCTGAACAATGGATGTAGAAGGTTCAGCCGAGCGGGCTTCAATGCGTTTTCTGATCAAGGCGTTGTTTTCGCTCAACACCGGCACCGATAGATGTTTGACCATGCAGGCACGCCGCGGCGCCGCCTTTGCTCCGAGTTCTTCCAGTGTGTCTGCCACCCATGCCTGATAGGAACGAACCGGGAAGTAGATGGGTTTGCCAATGGATTGAAGGGTATGGATCAGGTCGCCCAGCAGGCTGCGGATATCTTCCACGGAGGGATGAAAGACCGGTTTCAAGTAGAACCCGTTGGGCCCGCTGATGCTGTCGGTGAACGCCATCAATTCGCCTTGCTGCCGGTAGACCAACCGCCGAAGCGGACCGTGGCTGAACGGCTCAGCATTTTGAACCAGCGGCGGAACCACCGTCTGATACAGGCTGCGAATGGCAGGCTCGTCAACCTCTTTTTCTTCGTGCCAGAGATCCTTGTAATGAACGGTTGGAGGGATCTTTGTGGGCAGCTTCCAGACGTTTTCCCAGCTGTAAACGGTGAATCCATGGCGGCGTAGCAACTCAAACCCCGGGTGGTCTTCTGCAACATCCGCCAGCAGATTCAGGGCACCCATCTCACCCGCTTTTTTCGCCAGGTAATCCAGCAGAGCTCCCTGCTCATTCAACTCGGCAGGGCTGTCAGGCAGCAGGAAGGTCATGTGGGCAGAGCGTTCCCCCAGGTTGTACACCATCTGCCCGGCAAGGGTTGATTTGTCATTATCCGTTTTGGAAACACCGGTGTAGACGCCAGTGTTCAGGTCAAGGCGGGTGAGCACCATGGAGAACCCCAGGGGGTTCCCACGGGTCAATTCATGTGAAACATTCAGGCACAATACGCGCTGACGGTAATGAAGAAGCGAAGGTAGATCGTGCCAGGTGAATGAGTGAATTATGATCGAGACATCTCCATAAAATAACGGTGAAACCTGTCATCCCCGGTCAATTCAGGGTGAAACGAGGTCGCCAGCCATTGATTCTGCCTTGCGGCGACGATTCGCCCGTCTTCCAGGGTTGCCAGGATCTTAACACCTTCACCCACTTTCTCAATCAGGGGTGCACGGATGAACACCGCATGGAACCCCTGTGCAAACTCGCCGTTCTTTCCAAGCTCCGGCACCTGCAGTTCAACCTCAAAGCTGTCCACCTGGCGGCCGAAGGCATTGCGCTCCACGGTGATATCCATCAGGTTGAGCAAGGGTTGCTTTCGACGGGCATCCTTCGACAGGAAGATCGCCCCGGCGCAGGTTCCCCAGATGGCATGACGCTTGCCGAACTGCCTCAATGGTTCCATCAGCTGGAAATCCGTTGCCAGTTTGCCAATGGTGGTGGATTCACCCCCCGGAATGATCAAACCATCCAGGTCGTCGAGGTGCTGGGGCAGGCGCACCTGTGTCACATCCGCGCCGAGTCTTTCAAGCATCACCTGATGCTCAGCGAAATCTCCCTGTAATGCCA
>DNOU01000125.1:2785-3140 GCA_003501835.1 Anaerolineaceae bacterium
TGCGGCTGACCTCTGCCAGGATGGCGGCGTCTTGATAATGGGTGGTGGCTTTGACAATGGCGGCTGCGCGGCGGGCAGGATCGCCGGATTTGAAGATGCCCGAGCCCACGAACACGCCGTCCACGCCCAACTGCATCATCATGGCTGCATCGGCAGGGGTGGCGATACCTCCGGCGGCAAAGTTCACCACCGGCAGGCGTCCCAGCTTGCGGGTTTCGACCAGCAGCTCGTAGGGTGCACCCATTTCCTTGGCGAATGCCATCAGCTCTTCCCCGGGCATATTTTGCAGCTTGCGGATATCGCCCAGCACAGAACGTGCGTGCCGCACTGCTTCCACCACGTCACCGGTGCCGGC
>DNOU01000125.1:3309-3524 GCA_003501835.1 Anaerolineaceae bacterium
CGTTCCAGCGCCATCACGGCTACCGCACCGGCATCTTCGGCAATCCTGGCATGTTCGGGTGTGACTACATCCATGATCACACCCCCTTTAAGCATCTGCGCCAGGCCTTTCTTCACTTCAAAGGAACCCACTTTCTGTTCCATGACCAACCTCCTGAATATTCTTTAGACCATGGTGATTCTACCACGTCCTTATCGCTTCAGAGGGTACAGGGA
>DNOU01000036.1 GCA_003501835.1 Anaerolineaceae bacterium
ATATGCCTGCATTGCGCAAGGCACCATAGTACATGCCATCCACCTTGATGACCTCATAGGATGGATCGACATCGCGGATCGATTTCACGGTCTGAATGGCGGTGTCCCATTCCTTGTTGTCATACTGCGTTTTCAGAGCCAGGAGTAATTCAGAAACCGCCCGGGTATCCTTGGTGGGTTCAGGAGTGAGAGCCGTTTCCGGTGCTGCGGTCACCGGCGTTGAACTGGTTCCGATAGTGAGCAGGATTTCCTTAAGTTTGTCATCTATTCCAGGAAATTCCGGATAAACGGTCATTACATATTCGATACGGTTGAGTGCCATGGAAAGCCGGCCGTCGCGCTGATCTTGTAGTGCCAGTTCATACTGGGTGGTTGCCAGCACGTAACGCTGCTCCTCTTCGGCAGTCTTGCGTTCCTGGATCGCCAGACCATATCCAACCCCCGAACCCAGAATGGCAAGGATAAGCACTCCGAGAATGCCGTAAAAGATCCATCTCCCACGACCGGGCTTCTTCTTGCCGTGTTCGACGGGCGTCTGTGTGGAACCCTGATTTGTTTCAGGTTGGACAGGGCGGGGCGCAGTGTCTTCAGAGGGTCGGTTTGTCATGGGCGTAATTATACTTTACTTGAGCGGATTGCTTGGACGTGTATCCACAGTTTACAGGTGGAAAAGCAACTGAATTTCTTTGCGCATCCAGGGCAGGCTGACGATGAGCCCTGCCAGCATGGAAACACTTCCGGCAATGAGCGCATGCGTCCGGGTTTCCAGAAATGCCAGGCTGACCCATGTGACCAGACCTGCCAGCAAGGTTGCGATTGCCGCCCTCCAAATGGTAGATCCGGGATGCAGCGGAAGCTTGTATTTTCTGCTCAGAAGGATGAGTAAAAGGAGTGCCTCCAGGGTGAAAACGACCGAATCAGTAAGTGCTATTCCCGGGGCACCCAGAGGTCGGTAAAGAATGCTCCCCAGCACTGCATATAACGCCACATTGATCCCGGCAGTCAAAAGTGGGAGGATTGCATTCTGCCGGGCGTACAATGCCCTGGCTCCCACTTCCTTCAACGAATGTCCCAGCAAGCCGCCTAAAAAAGCGGCAGTCACCCATACAAGCAGACTCGTCCCTTCCTCGCCGAAGTTGAAAGCAAGGGAAAGCAAGGGACGAAGACCAACGGCGAGGATACCCGCGATGGGAAGGCACAGGGCGATCAACACTTTGACCGCTTTTTCGATGGTCGTCCGAAATTCTTCGATCTTGTTGGTGGCGAACTGCTCAGAAAGGGTCGGCAGCAATGCTGTGCCAATGGCAGTTCCGATCAATGTCTCCGGCATCTGCTGGAGCATCCAGCCGTATGTCAGGGAGGTCACTGCACCTGAGGCGAGCCTTGAAGCCAGGTTATCGCGGATGAGAAAAATGAGCTGGATGAAGAAGATGGTCACGAGTCGGGGTCCCATCAACCGCAGCACCTTTTGCACTTCCGGTGTATGCAAGCCAAATCCTGCTGACCAGCGGAACTGGTATTTGATCAGCCCCGGTACCTGGATGAGCAGATGCAGGGCTGCTCCCAGGATCACGCCAAAGACAAGCCCTCGCACTCCCAGATTGAACGCGGGCAGGGTAATCGACCCAAGGGTATACCCTTTTGCCGGGGAGAGGATCACCACGCCAAAGATCTGACCAAGGTTGTAGAAAATGGGAGCCAGGGCTGGGAGAAGAAAATGCTGATTGGACTGCAACCCCGCCATGATGAGACCGCTGATCGAGAAGATGATCGTTGCGAATAGGTTCAGGCGCATCAGCTGAACCACCATATCCTGCTGGGCTGCTGTAAACCCGGGAGCTATGCCGATGCCGGCTTTCACCAGCGGCACCGCAAAAACTGCCACCAGGATGGAAAGGCTGAAGGTGACCAGGAAAGCCAGATTGGCGATCCGGCTGAAAAGGGCCCAGGCAGGCGCTCTTCCCGAACTGGTGAGCACTTCGGTTAACACCGGGATGAAAGCAATTGCCAGTGCCCCGCCGGAAATAAGCGCAAAGAGCAGGTCGGGCACATTGTTGGCCACGTTGAAAGCGTCAAGTTCCCGTGAAAGTCCAAATTGCCTGGCCACCAGTACCTGGCGCAGAACGGCAAGGATTTTATCGACAAAAAACAGAGATGAAAGCAAAAGCGCTATTCGCGTGAGACGGGTGGTTTTCAACAGGTTCCCCATACAGTTGTGATTGGTACCGCAGCCCCAAAACCCAAGGGTTCATGTACAATAAGGCAGGAGTTTTGAAAGGAACGATCATGACCGGTAAAGGGATATTATACATTGTNNCACAATGAAGCTGAGGTTGCTGCCAACCTGCTGACCAGGCTGCTGCAAGGTCAATCACTGGCACTGGTCTCTGACTGCGGTACACCGGTCTTTTCAGATCCCGGATCATACCTGATTCAGCTTGCAGCGAGCTCCGGCGTCAAGGTCACCCCCATTCCGGGAGCCAGTTCATTAATGGCTGCCCTTTCGGTGCTGGATTTTCACCTGGAGCGGTTTATCTTTGGCGGGTTCCTGCCGCGCGACCCTGAAGCCCGTAAGCGTGAATTGGCAGGTTACCGACGGCTGCGCATGCCCCTGGTGCTGATGGATACACCCTACCGCCTGGGTTCGCTGCTGGACGATGTGATCAAGGTTTTTGGAAAAGAGATCTTTGTCACAGTGGCTTATGATCTGACCCTTCCCACAGAGACTCTCTACCGCGGAAGTGCTGGAGAGGTGCGCAAACAGATCGGACCGCGTAAAGGTGAATTCATCCTGATCGTGGGGAATTCGTAAGCTTCGAGGAAAACCCGGTTCGTCCGCATTGACCTCAGAGCGGTTTTTGTTGTGTCAACCAAAGGTTGTGCAGGGGGTGCCAGAAGGTCACCGAGGATAGCCAGGACGAGGGATGCTAAAAGTGTGGTTATCCTGGAAATGTCGGTAAATAGGGTCAATTGCCGGACGCGGCTTTCC
>DNOU01000179.1:0-3562 GCA_003501835.1 Anaerolineaceae bacterium
GATTCCTTGCCGTACCAGAAACCGATCAACAGATAGGAGCATAACCCCATGATCTCCCACCCGATATAGAGACCCAGCAGATTGTCGCTGACCACGAGCAGGAACATGGCAAAAGCAAACAGGCTGATCAGGGCAAAAAACCGTGCATAGAGCGGCTCTACCGAGGGTACACGGTGCACATACCCCTCATGCTCCACTTCCACGCCTTTGGGCGGGAGACCTGGAATGTCTGATTTCCCCTCCGGGGCACCGAAATTGTGATACCCGATGCTGTAAATAAAGATCATCAGGATCGTCACTGCCACAAAACCAAGGGTCACCACCGTCAGCGGGTCAGCCTGAACTCCGATCTGGAGCCAGGTGTTTCCAGTGGGAAGCCATTGGATCTGATTGGAAAAGGGATTCTTCGCCAGTTCCGGCACCTGCAAGGATCTCCAGATGACCACCATGCTGGCGATGAATGAGAAACCTGCGCCTGCCAGGGCGATGGAATGGCTGAGCTTGCGGCTGCGGAAAGCCGCCAGGGCAATCAAAACAAACGCCACAAATGGGATTGCGGGAATCAACCATAGAAGGAGATCAGTAGAGAGGAAATGAGCCAAGGTTTTATCCCTTCAGTAGATCCATGTCGTTCGCATCAACGCTCTTCCGGCGGCGGTATGCCGAGATGATCAATGCCAGGCCCACCGCAGTCTCTGCTGCAGCCACGACGAAGATGAGCGCCATAAAAACCAGGCCGTCCATTTCGGGATTCTCCGCATGCAGGTATCTCCAGAACGCCGCCAGGTTGAGATTGACTGAATTCAACATGAGTTCAATACCCATCAGAGCACCGATCAGGTTCTTGCGGGTCAACACGCCAAAGAGCCCGATGAACATCAGCGAGGCTGCCAGGATCAGAAACCAGCTCAAGGGAATCATGGCTGATCCCCTTTCCTTTCCATCGCCGTGAAGATCGCGCCCACCAGGGCGGTCACGAGCAGGATGGAGGACAATTCAAACGGCAGGAGATACGCATTCGGGTCGACCAACTGTTTGCCCAGCGTGGCAAGATCAGTTGCAGTTGCCGGCAGTGGAGTGCTCGTGACCGACCATTGCGGCCAAAGCGAGAGCACTGCCACCCATGCGACGAAGATCACCAGCAGTCCAATGGCCGCAATCCACCATCTTCGATGGGTCTGACTGCCTTCATCCACAAATGAGGAGCGGCTGAGCATGACCGCGAAGATGATCAGAATCGAAATCGCTCCGATATATACCAGCACCTGGACCACCGCAAAGAAACTGGATTCGAGCAAGGCAAACATCACGGCAACGCCAAGAAGGGTCAATACCAGCCATAAAGCGGCGTGTATGATCTTGCGAGCGCTAACCACTGCCACCGCCGAACCCAAAATGACCACAGCGGTCATCAGGAAGATCAATTTCACAGCAGTCATGCTTCACCCCCCCAGGATGTCATTGGTCCCTACCTGCGGTGGACGTGCGAGCGGCCGCGGCTGAGCCACCTCGGGGACCGCCTGTTTTTTGACCACACGCTTCACGATTTGATCCGCTGCCACCCACAACACGAGGTTTGCTGCCCACATTACCGCGACCCTTACCAGCGTGAGATCACCCGGCACAAGTTTGTTCAACAAGGCGGTTGTGACGAGAACCATCATTGAAAGAGGGGTCAGGAATTTCCAATTGAAACTCATCATCTGGTCGATGCGGAAACGCGGAATACTGAAGCGGATGTGCAAGATGGCAAAGTAGATGATTGCTGCCTTGATCACCAGGTAGATAAATCCCAGAATGGGATAGGTTTCGGCTCCTGGTCCGCGCCACCCTCCGAGAAAGAGGGTCGAGAACACCAGGGCAGCAGTCACGGAGTGGAGGAAATCGGCGACATAGAAAAAGCCAAATTTCAAACCGGAATACTCCACATTGAACCCGGCCACGATCTCAGAATCGGCTTCGATGAGGTCAAAAGGTGCGCGTGCATTTTCAGCGATCAGGGTGATGAAAAAGATAATCGCTGCCAGGGGAGCGAGAAAGACATTCCAGACAGTCTGGGACAGGGCAATATCGTTCATCCCCAGCGAACCGCTGAACATCACCGGCACCAGCAGGATCAGTATCATGGGCACTTCATAACTGAGCAGATTTGCCACAACCCGGAACCCGCCCAACAGGGCAAACTTGTTGTTGGATCCCAACCCGGCCATGATAAACCCCAGCTCGCCCAGGGCACCAAATGCCAGGATATAGACAGCTCCGATATTGATGTTCACCCCGTATACCGTGGAAGCCAGGGGAATCACTGCCCAGACTGCGATCACTGACCCGGCTGCCAGGATGGGTGCCAGATTGTAAGGGACCTTGTCAGCTCCGGTGGGGGTAATCAATTCCTTGGTGAAGATCTTTAACATATCGGCGATGGGTTGAATAATCCCCCATGGTCCAAGGCGATTCGGACCCAGACGGTCCTGGAACCTGCCTCCGATCTTTCGTTCCACCCAAATCAGTAATATCGTCAAGAGCAGGGGTCCCAGGCTGAGCAACCCTGCGCCTATCACAAACAAGATGATCTGGATCAGCGATGCTGAAGCGCCCCAACCGGTCAAAACTGTCGTCAACCAATTTGCAATGAAGTTTACTGGATCAGCGATAAAGGACATGCTTTGACTCCCGGCCTATTGCCACTCGAGTGCACCAGCCCGCCAGGCATAAAACAACCCTCCGGCAAGGATGGCGATGAAGAGAATCGCTTCCAACACGGCATAGAGAGGAAGCTGGCTGTATGCAACTGCCCACGGGAAGAGCAGCACCGCCTCAACATCAAACACCAGGAAGATCAAGCCATACACATAGTACTGAACTTTGAACTGGATACGGCTTTCACCCACGGGTTCGGGTCCACATTCGTAGATTGAATTCTTGATGGGGTCACTTTTCTTGGGGGAAAGTATTCCGGCAATCCCGATTGCCATAGCCGGAAGCGCAAAGCATAACACCAAGAAAATGGCAAGGTAGAGCCAATCGTTCAACATGACTTTTCCTCAATGCGAAATATTCAACTTGATCCGTACCAACTGCTTCTTGAGATTTTAGCATAATCCAGAGAAAATATGCCCCCATTCTCTATTAATTTAAGTTTACTTAATTCAACTGTTCACTTTCTGGCTCTGGACTGTCTTCCCGCAAAAGCAGCAAGGTAAAACGTTCCCAGTATCAAGAATCCCAATCCAATTCGGCGTATCCAGGGAGCAGAAATTCCCAGGAATGCTAAGGCATGTAGCTGAAAGCGCCGTGCCAAAACCGCCTGCATTTCACCCCCATCAACAGCGCAGTTGATCCACAGCGTGCCGTCGAGATCTCCCTTTTCGGTTGGGGTGATCTCCCAGGCCAGGCGAGTGGTTTCAGCGGGATCAGTGTTGAGGGTAAGTTGCCCGCCGGGTACTGTGGTGACATAAGGCATCACGATCTCAGCCCTGATTTGAGCTTTGTTACCCTTTACCGGAGATGTGAACTGGAACATCACCTGCAGGTCTGCCTGGCTCCCCACCCAGGCATTCGA
>DNOU01000179.1:3580-5729 GCA_003501835.1 Anaerolineaceae bacterium
AAGATCGCCCCAATCAACACCCCCACCACTCCCGGAAGCCAACGTCTGACCATGCGGCGATTATACATCACCACTATTCAGCATGAATGCGACAGTACTTAAATGCAAAAATGCGGAAAGATTCCGCATTTTACACGCCTTTCACCGGGTTGGTCACGTTTAGGCGATCAGCACTTCCACGTGATCGCCGTCTTTCTCGTCGTCCACCAGCAATTGAAACGGCTCGCCCCGCTTCATGGATTTATCCAGCTCAATGAGAATCTCGTCAACGTGCCTATCACGGATATTCTCTGGCATATACCTGCCGAAATTCTTGAAGATCCAGCCCATCCATCCCAGCGGAAGAGGCATTGTAATGTCGATGTGCTGTGGTTTTCCTTCATCGGCTGTGTTGACTTTGACATGTACCCAGTGGGCTTCCATCAATCTCGCCCCGGCATAGGTCAGGATGATTCCCAGGATGAACGGAATCCATGAGAGGAAGAATCCCACTCCAAAACCAGCTGCCTGAAAGCCGCGATACATCCAATAGGCAGAGAGTACAGTCAACCCCACCCCCAGCCACAGGAAAAGGCTCCACCCCAGTTTCCAATACCAGGCGATGGGGGGAACTTCCACTTTTGGCGATGATGAAGTGATCATCTCTGGAAATGGCGCGGATTCTCCCGGATCGCTCCCGCTTCTTTCCAGGATCTCCAGCAGTCCTGATCCCTCTTCTGGAGAAAGTACTCCAGATTCCACCTGTTTCAGAATATGCAGTTTGCTCGCGTCTATTGTCATCGGATTACCCTTCCAGAGCCTTCAAAAGCTTTTCGGCTTCCTCCACAGAAATCTTCTTTTCTGAAAGCATCTTGAGAACGAGAATGCGTTCATTTTCCGAGACTCCGCGTTTTTCAACAACAGGCGGCTCCACCGGTTTTTCGAAAGTGAAACCCGTAAATTTGTTACTACGCTCAGAAGGTCCCCTTTTTTCTTCCATCCGCTTCATGGCTTGATTGATCTTGTTCTGAGCGCTTTGTGAGGCTTCTTCCGCCTGCCTGAAAGCAAAATCAACCTGCCGCGAAGCCTGCGACATTCCCTGGGAGATCCGTTTTTCAATATCACTGGAGAATTTGTTCCAGCTGGCGTCAAAGTTGTTGAACACCTGGTCAAATTTGAAATGAATGATTTCCTTATCGGTGATATCGATATCGCCGCCAGCTTTGAGATCGATCAGCGCACCACCTTCACCCAGGATGATATCCCTGGCGACNNGTGTCTGGACGGAAATATCCCCTCCGGCATTCAGCGCCAGTTGGGCATTGGCATTTGTGGGCACCACCATAACGATGTCGCCACCGGCAGTGATGCGCACCGGAGCCAGGTTGGGATCGGTCAATTTGAGTTCAACATCCCCTCCCACCCTGGATTCGAATTTGCCGCGCACCGTGTTGACTTCCAGATCCCCGCCCACATTGCCTACCAGGGTCTGGGAGGATTGTTCAATCAGCAAGTCGCCGCCCACCCGGGCAATTTCAACCATCCCCGTCATCTCGCGCAAAGCACAATCACCGCCCACCGATTCGATCGAAGCACTGGCAGCGGATCGGAGATTAAAATCCCCGCCAATCTTGCCAACGATCAACCGGCTTTTCAGTTCCCTGGCATCTGCATCTCCTTCCACTTTTTCGATAGTCACCGAGGCTGAATCTGGCACACGGATCATGCAATCGGAATCACAACGCACATAGAAGATGCCATTTTCCTCCTTCATGCGGAAAGAATCGGCATCCTCCACAGAAGCAGTGAACAGCAGCTCAGAAGAACCCTCCAAATAAAGGTCTCTTTTCAGCGTCAATACCACTTTGGCATCTTTCTTCATTGGGATCGTGGTTTGTTTCATTTTTTCCTCAGCTTAAATCGATCAATGGAATTCGATCGTCAAGTATGGCCTTCGTAATTGAATCATAGCAAATCCATTCGTAATTGTCAATAGGGCATTTGAATTTATTCAACTTTAGGTAAATTTTTTTGATCTTTAACAAGCTATTTCCAATATATTATTAAGTATTTGATAATTTTCTCAGAGAAGCAAAGTAAAAGCCCGCATGGCGGGCAAAGGAAACCGCCGACCTCTCATTAAATGTCGACGGCAGTGTCGGGGCGGGCG
>DNOU01000131.1:0-4995 GCA_003501835.1 Anaerolineaceae bacterium
TCGAGGGCTTCTTCATGTGGTGCGGGGAACTCGGCACTCTTTGAAAACTAAACCTACATACTATTCTAAAAATTGGTAACTTTACATTGTGAAAATGTCTCTTGGTGACTGGAGCGACAGTGGTACACCCGGTAACATCCCGAACCCGGNNGCGCCGATGGTACTTGGAGGGCGACCCCCTGGGAGAGTAGGTCGTTGCCAAGAGACTTTTTTCTGCAATCATCCCGGTCTTTGACCGGGTTTTTTGTTAAAAGCTGCAGGTGCACTCCGGCGAATTTTGCAAAAGGTCACCCGAAGCTTAAAAAATGCGGTATAATATCTTTTGCGCTTTACATCAGCTGCGTTTGGATTTTGCTGGCGAGGTGACTATAGATTCGGAAGAATCACCCATCAGTTACTCAGAGATCAAAACCATTCGGCTGCATGTAATCCGGCAGCCGAAATTTATTGACCCTCACAGCGAGGGGAGGTGAGAAACTCGATGGCAGTAGTTGTGTTACGTCCCAATGAATCGTCTGACAACCTGCTCAAACGCTTCCGCAAGAAGGTTGTCAAGAGCGGTGTATT
The DNA here is from genome assembly GCA_003501835.1 of Anaerolineaceae bacterium. GTDB lineage: Bacteria > Chloroflexota > Anaerolineae > Anaerolineales > Anaerolineaceae > UBA6107. The sequence goes on from DNOU01000131.1 coordinate 568, forward strand.
GAGTACTGTCCGCCGAAAACGCTGGTTCATCTCCAAGAGCGAGCTGCGCCGGGTGGAAAAGAAGAAAGCCATTCGCCGAATCAAGCGCCGACAGTTCAGCAAGGGCGGTGAATGATCCGAGGTAAGGTTTCAGGATTGTGTTCGGCCGAAAAGGCTGGTTTGGAGGAATGATGGCCAAGGAAGAAGATAAGATTCAAGTGGAGGGGACGATCATCGAAGCGCTGCCTGGCACCCAGTTCCGCGTACGTCTGGAAAATGGCCACGAAGTGCTGGCATATCTTTCCGGAAGGATGCGCAAGTATTACATCCGCATTTTGCTGGGCGACCATGTGCGTGTAGAAATGAGCCCCTATGACCTTTCCCGAGGCCGCATTGTTTACCGTCAGAAGAAATTCAACGAACCAGCCCTGGAAGAATAAGTGCACAAAACCAAAACAGACCCGCAAGGGCCTGTTTTTTTTTATCTTCCAACCTCAAGGAAATCCCAGGATTACGGAAGATGTGGATCCCAGCTATTCAAGATCTTCATATAATTGGCGCGTTCAAAAGCCGCCGGATCTGCCACGTTCTTTTGACTCATCGCTCCGCGCATCTGATTGAGAGACGAGTACTCATATTCCTCCATCCACTCAGTTACACCGCTGAGCAGCGTCCGGGCATATTCAGGTCCATTATGCAACAGGGCGGAAGTACTCATGGCAACATTCGCGCCTGCCATCACTGCCTTGACGATGTCGCGGGCAGTGTGAATACCCGTGCTCAAGGCGAAATCGACAGCGATGCGGGAATAAAGAATGGCAATCCAGCGCAAGGGAAGACGCAGCTCGCTGGATGTGCTCAACTCCAGGTTTGGCAGTACATCCATGGTTTCGATATCCAGGTCTGGTTGATAGAAGCGGTTGAAGAGCACCAATCCGTTGGCACCGGCACCTGCCAGGTTCCTGGTGAAATTCGGCAGGTTCGAAAATTGAGACCCGAGCTTGACCGCCAGGGGGATATGGATCTGGCTGCGGATCTGACGTACGAGGTCGAGGTAAGAGTTTTCAAGGTCCAACGCACCGAGGAGGGGGTCGGTGGGCACGAAGTAGATATTCAGTTCAAGTGCATCCGCTCCAGCTTCTTCGATGAGTTTCGCGTAATGCACCCAGCCGCCCATTGAAACCCCGTTCAGACTGCCTATCACTGGAATGCTGACACTCTGTTTCAGTTTGTGTAGAAGTTCCAGGTATGCCTGGGGAGCCAGGTTGTAATAATCAAGATCGGGAAAGTAGGTCAGGGCTTCGGGGAATGATTCTGTGCCGTGTTCAAGGTGGTAATCCAGCTCCATGCTTTCATGCACGATTTGTTCTTCGAACAGTGAATACATTACCACTGCCGAGACCCCCGAATCCTCCAGGCGTTTGACATTGTCCACCTTCTTCGAAAGCGGTGATGCCGACGCCACAAGTGGGTTCTTCAACTTGAGTCCCAAATAGGTCGTACTTAGATCCACCATGTTCACGCTCCTTGAAAAGAACACCGCGCGATCCTTCTAAAGACCGCGCGGCTTTTTACGTTATTTGTTCTGATCACTGGCTGGCAATTGCATGGCTGCCATCTGCTTGTACATCTCCACACGTCGTTTGGCGTCATCTTCTGCTTCATTCATCAGCAGTTCCGCCCGGTTTTCATCACTCTGGACGAGCATGCGGTAGCGGGTTTCATTGTACGCGTATTCCTTCACCGGGATGCTGGGATCCTTGCTATCGATCACCAATGGATTCTTGCCCTCTTTGGCCAGGTTGGGGTTGTAGCGGTAAAGGGGCCAGATGCCGGAGTTGACGGCCAGCTTCTGTTGATCAAGACCCTTGCGCATATCGATGCCGTGGGCAATACAGTGCGAGTAGGCAATGACCAGTGATGGACCGTCATAGGCATCGGCTTCGAGCAGGGTTTTAAGCGTCTGCTGGTCGCTCGACCCCATGGCAACATTCGCCACGTAGACATAACCGTATGTCATGGCGATCATGCCCAGGTCCTTCTTGGGCAGTCCCTTGCCTTTGGCAGCAAATTTGGCGACAGCCGCACGCGGGGTGGCTTTGGAGGATTGACCGCCGGTGTTGGAGTAGACCTCGGTNNAGAACGTGATCCAGACCGCCGTAACCAATGTCATATGCCCAACCGTCGCCGCCGATGATCCAGACACTCTTCTTGACCAGCGCATCCGCCACCCCCAGCAGCATTTTGGCGGAGGGATGCTTGCTGGCTTTGAGTTTTTCCTTCAGTATTTGCACCTGCGTGCGTTGGGCGCGAATGCCGCTGTCTGTCGATTGATCAGCATTCAACAGGCTGGCGACGAATTCATCACCCAAATCCCCACCCATGGTGGAAAGGAGCTGACGGGCGAACTCATTTTGCTGATCCAATGTCAGGCGCATGCCCAGGCCGAATTCAGCGTTGTCTTCAAACAGGCTGTTCGCCCATGCGGGTCCGCGGCCTTGATTGTTAATCGCCCACGGGGTGGTGGGCAGATTACCTCCGTAGATGCTGGAGCAACCGGTGGCGTTGGCTACCAGGGCACGATCGCCGAAGAGCTGCGATACAAGTTTGATGTACGGCGTTTCTCCGCAACCGGCACAGGCGCCGGAAAACTCAAATGTGGGCTCCAGAAGCTGTGAATTCTTGACCGTAGTGGGGGCAACCGCATCCAGATTGGCTTCAGGGATCTGGATAAAGAATTCCCAATTGGCGCTTTCCGTCTCACGCAGCGGAGGCTGGGGAGCCATGTTGATTGCTTTGCGGCTGGGGTTGGTCTTGTCTTTCACCGGGCAGGCCTCCACACACAGGCTGCATCCGGTGCAGTCTTCGGGGCTGACCTGGAGGGTGTACTTGGTGCCAGGAAGCTCTTTGAACTTGGCGTCGATCGCCTTGAAAGTGGCCGGAGCATTTTCCAGTTCCTTCGGGTCGTACACTTTCATGCGGATGACGGCGTGCGGGCAGACGAAGGAGCATTTGCCGCACTGGATGCAAAGATCCGATTCCCAGACCGGAATTTCAAGGCTGATATTGCGCTTTTCCCAGCGGGCGGTGGCGGAGGGGAAGGTGCCATCCACAGGCATGGCAGAAACGGGCAGGGTATCGCCTTCGTAAGCCACCATGGGTCCAAGGACATCCACCACGAACTTGGGAGCATTGGCGGGGACGGGAGTCCGGCGGCTAAAACTGCTGGTCACTTCTGCAGGAACCTTGACCTCGTGGAGATATTGCAGTGATGCATCCACGGCCTCGAAGTTCTTTTGCACCACGGCATCGCCGCGCTTGCCGTAGGTCTTCTGAATCGATTTCTTGATCTGCTTGATGGCCTCATCACGCGGTAAGACACCGCTGATGGCAAAGAAGCAGGTCTGCATGATGGTGTTCAAGCGGCCGCCCATGCCAGCCTTTTCAGCCACCTCATAAGCATCGATGGTATAGAACTTCAGCTGCTTGCGGATGATGTCGTTCTGAACTTCACGGGGCAAATGCTGCCAGACCTCTTCCGGTCCATAGATGCTGTTGAGGAGGAAAACAGCTCCCTTGGCAGCGTACTTGAGAATGTCGATCCGCTCGAGGAAGGAGAACTGGTGGCAGGCGACGAAATTGGCATCCCCTTCACCGATCAGGTAAGGTGCGCGGATGGGTTTGGGGCCAAAACGCAGGTGCGAGATGGTGATGGAACCGGATTTCTTGGAATCATAGTAGAAGAAACCCTGGGCGAAATTATCTGTATCTTCACCAATGATTTTAATGGAGTTTTTGTTGGCGCCCACAGTGCCGTCAGAGCCGAGACCGAAGAAGACGCAGCGAACGGTCTTGGAATCGGCAATATAGAATTCGGGATCATATTCCAGGCTGGAATGGGTCACATCATCATTGATGCCCACGGTGAAATGGTTTTTGGGAGCATCCTTTTCCATCTCGGCAAAGATGGATTTGACCATGGAGGGTGTAAATTCCTTGGAGGACAGGCCGTAACGCCCGGAAATGATGCGCGGCGCCTGCTTGAAGGGTGTGGTACCGGCTGTCAGGCCTTCGTTGATGGCAGTGACCACATCGAGGTACAACGGGTCTCCCACAGCACCGGATTCCTTGGTGCGGTCCATGACTGCAAGGGTTTTGACAGAAGCGGGAAGTGCCTTGAGGAAGGATTCAACGGCAAAGGGGCGGTACAGACGCACATTCAAAACGCCAGTTTTCTTGCCTTTGGCATTCAAGAAATCGGCAGTCTCGGCCGCGGTTTCAGCGCCGGAGCCCATGATCACGATCACTTCAGTGGCGTTGGGATCACCCGAATAGTCGAACAGGTGATAGCTGCGTCCGGTGAGTTTGGCGAAGCGGTCCATGGCTGCCTGAACAAATTCAGGACAGGCAATGTAATACTTGTTGGCGGCTTCGCGGCCCTGGAAGAAG
>DNOU01000131.1:5065-6951 GCA_003501835.1 Anaerolineaceae bacterium
CGCAAAACCAGTCTGGCGGGCAGCCATCACATCGGAGTGATCGCCGTAGATGGACAGCGCGTGGGTGGAAATGGTGCGTGCGGTCACGTGAAAGACGGTGGGGATCAGCTCGCCGGCGATCTTGTACATGTTTGGGATCATCAGCAGCAGACCCTGCGAGGCGGTGAAAGTGGTGGTCAATGAGCCCGATTGCAGCGCTCCATGCACGGCCCCGGCAGCGCCGCCCTCAGACTGCATCTCCATCACCGAGGGTACAGCATTCCACAGGTTCTTCACCCCTGCAGCGGACCAGGCGTCAGCAAACTCACCCATACCAGAAGAGGGAGTGATCGGGTAGATCGCAACCACCTCGCTGAGTTTGTAGGCGATCTGGGCGACTGCCTCGTTCGCGTCAATGGTGATCATTTTTCTTTTCATAAAATCCTCCAAGAAGGATATCGGAATTATTCCCGTTAACAGGCAAATTTTAAAACCATTATAAATCCAGACCAGACGCTGCTTAAGTAAACTTTATCATAAAAAAGAGGGTCAATGGTAATTGTTTCGGAGATTGTTCATCCAATTTAAAGGATTTCGGCTTACGATCGGGAAGAATGGGCTTGCAACAGGGGTTGAGCCAGAAAGAGTGCAGCCAGTGATTTACTGTCTTTCAGATTTCCTGAAGCGATCAATTCCCTCACCTCTGCAGGTGTGAGCTTAATCACGTTCAAAAATTCATCCTGGTCGGGATCCAGCGGTGCGGAGTGCAAGCCGGTCGCCAGAAAGTTGTACATGTATTCATCGCTGTAGCCGGGGGAGACAAAGAATTCGCCCAAAGGCTGCAATTTTTCTGCTGCCATGCCAATTTCCTCGCGAATTTCCCGTTCGGCAGTGCTGAGCGCCGATTCACCCTCCTCGATTTTGCCGGCTGGAAGCTCCAACATTTCCTTCCCCGCACCGATACGATACTGCCGGACGAAGTAGATGCATCCCTGTTCATCGATAGGCAGAATGGTGACTGCATTTTGAATCTTGATCAAATCGTAGTTCCGCCTTCGTCCATCGGGCAGGATCATCTCACAGCTTAACACATCAAACACCGGCCCCTGGTATTCTGTTTTTTGACCCACCAACTGATTTTTCATCTCCTGTCCTCCAGTGTTTAAATTATACTGGCGGGAGAGCTTCCCGCCAGTAAGTATCTTTGAGTCAAACGCAGAAATCAGGGAATTTGCAGGATCTGACCGGTGTTCAAGGTGGTACCGGTTTTCAATCCATTGTAAGCCAGGATGGCGTCGGGGCTGAGGTCACCGTAATAGCAGGCAATTGCGGTAATGGTATCCCCTGGATCCACAGTGTAGATATCGGGATGTGCATGAAAAACCCGGTCTCCAGGGAAACTACCCGACTGTGGGATTTTCAGTTCCGTGCCGATGGAAAGCATTGCGGCAGTGGTCAGGGTGAGGTTGTTCTCACTCAGCAGGTCAGCAGGATCAACGTCAAAGCGGCGTGCAAGGCAGTAAAGGGTCTCGCCATCCTGCAGGGTATGGGTTGCAGGGCGGCCAGGGGTGGGGGATGGAAGCACCACGCGGGTGGCGGTGGGCACGGGGGTGGACAAGATTCCCATGGTGGCAGTGGCTGCCGGGGTTGTGAAAATGGACGGCGGTGTGCTCGTGGCACCCGTCAATGGATTGCTAGCCTGTGCAGTCTGCGTGATCGAGATGTAATCCTTCACGATTTGAGGCTGGGTAGCCACCGGAAAGGGAATCTCCCCCTTGGCAGTGGGGGTGGTCACAGGACCGCGGGTGGCAGGACGTTCACAGGCGGTCAATGCCAGCCCGAGGATCAAAAAGGTGACAAGCAACAACAATGAATTCTTCTTCATGGAATTTCTCCTTGGTAGTCCC
>DNOU01000024.1:0-839 GCA_003501835.1 Anaerolineaceae bacterium
GGGGAGCAATCGAGTTAACTGAGATTGTGGAAAAAGTTACTTTACTGAAAATTCAAAAAGCCGGTGAAAGGTGAACTGAACCCTCCACCGGTTTTCATTCGGGGTCATCAGTTTATCTACTTCAGCCAGTAGAAGAATCCTTCAAGCGCAATGGCATACACCCGGTAAGGTTTGGGTCCCACGAACGGTTCACCATTAATGAAAATGGTGGGGGTGCCATAGAAATTGGTCTTGCGGATCTCGGTAAATAGCTGCTGCACACGGGTCTCCGTGACAGGATTGGCTATGCAAGCCTCCACTTTGTCTGTATCCAACTTGAGGTCGTTGATGATGCTGCGTATGGTACTTTCATCTTCCAATAATGCCACGTCTTCAGAAAACAATATGTCATTCATCTGCCAGTATTTGACCGGATCCTCCTGGTAAACGCAATATCCCATGCGTGAAAGAGTATCCGTTTTCAAACGGGTGGGATATTCGCCAAAGTAGAACTCGGGACCAAATTGATCTACCAGTTCCCGGATTTTAGGATATGCTGAACGGGTATAGTCACAGGCATAGCAGCCGATAAAGACGATCTGGTTTGCATTCCCCTTGTTCTCCACCGGCCAGATGCTGAGATCGACATTCTGCAGGGTGAGACTGGTTCCTGTTGGGTTGGTGGGCACGGGGCAGGCTCCGTTGGTGGCGGAAGACGTCTTTGTATTCTCCCCAGTTGGGTCAAATACACAGAAAGTGGTTGAATTGACCCCGTTGCAGGATCCGGTGGTGTAGAACAACACCAGCCCGCGTACAAACATCACACTTGCAGACAGGAAGATGACAAAGAAGATCCAGGC
>DNOU01000024.1:855-6617 GCA_003501835.1 Anaerolineaceae bacterium
CAGGGTCGAAAGGTGATCCGGTGAAAAACACAATCCAGCGCTTCCTTTGCCAGCTGGCGGTTTGATGCGCTGAAAATACCCAATATCGAAAGGATGATTGCGGCTACGATACAAAACATGGATCTAGAGTACCTTTCTAATTTTTTTCAGGTTATCCACAAAGATTTCTACTTCAGACAGGGTATTGTAGAAATAAACCGATGACCGTACAGATCCCTTGATGTTGTGTGCGTTGAACCACGAATGCACGCAATGTTGACCAGAGCGCACACATACATTCGCCATCTGGTCGAGCATGATGGCGACGCGGTGTGAATCAATACCTTCGATATAAAAGGTGGTGATTCCACCCCGCCTGGAAGGGTCAGCTGGACCAATCAGTTTCAATCCATCGATGTTCTTAATGCCTTCATTAACCGCCTGGTTGAGCAATAATTCCTGCTTTTGAATGAAATCAAACCCCACTGCCTGCAGGTAGCGGGATGCTTCTCCAAGCCCAATGATGCCGGCGTAATCCTGTAATCCTGCTTCAAAACGCTCGGGAACGGGCAGAAATTCGCAGCTTTCGTAAGTGGAATTCGCCACTGTGTCGCCGCCGACCAGGAAAGGAGAAAGTGCATCCAGGCGCGAGGCTTTGCCATACAACACACCGCTGCCTGACGGACCAAGCATCTTGTGACCTGAAAGGACCAGGAAATCCACATCCAGTGCGCGGACATTGATCTTGCGGTGTGGTGCCGCCTGGGCGGCATCCAGTAACACCATACTGCCGTTTCTGTGCGCCAGACGGATGACCTGTTCTGCGGGAATGGTCACTCCATCCAGGTTCGAAGAATAACCCAGCGAGACCAGCTTGACCGACTCATCCAGCAGTTTCTCGTAATTTGCCAGATCGAATTCCCCATCTTCCCTGGGAGGGAGAATCTTGAGCTGGATACCCTTCTTTTTTACCAGCATTTGCCAGGGGATGAGATTGGAATTGTGCTCTTTTCCGCCGATAAGCACCGCATCCCCACTTTTCAAATCCAGTGAATTCGCAACCAGGTTGATTCCCTCGGTGGTATTGCGGGTAAAGATGATCTCTTCCTTTTTTGCAGCTCCCAGGAAACGTGCCATCTGGCTGCGGGCTTCATCGCATTTTTGGGTGACCTGGGAAGCCAGTTTGTGGTAGCTGCGCCCGCTGCAAGCGGGATATCGGAGATAATATTCGTTCATTGCCTCCACAACCGATCGCGGACGCAAGCTCTGGCAGGCTGAGTCCAGATAAATGATTGGCTTGCCGTTGGATGTTTCTTGGAAGAATGGAAAATCGTTGCGGACAGCGTCAAGATTCATTATTGTCTCTGAATGCCTGGAATGATGGTCTTATTATAATTCAGCTTTATTCCAGCATCCGACGCAATCGCCATCCGGCGATCAGTTCCGATCTCCTTTGATTTTCTTGAGGTGATACCACGATAAAATCATCGGAATTCAGCCTGTCTGAGTGGATGCGTAGCTTGAAAGTATCTCAGTTATCGTCCGGATATCAAGATACAATCTTAAATGAAATGGATCTTCCGTATCTGGAAGCTGGATGATGCGTCATAACCAGAGGAAAATGATATCTCCGACCGCTGACGAACTGCTGAAAGGCGCCAGGGCATTTGATGTCGAAGCCCTGGGGAATATCTACGATCTCTATAGTCCGGGGATCTATCGGTATGCCATGCGGCTCTTGGGAGATGATTCGTTGGCTGAGGATTGCGTTGCCGAAACATTCTCCCGGTTCCTTAAGTCAGTTCGAATGGGACGGGGTCCGGATGATCACCTGCAGGCTTATCTTTACCGTATCGCCCATAACTGGATCACAGACAGTTACCGCCGGCAGGTTCCGGAGCGAGGGATGACAGAGGATGATGAGCAGAAGGATGATCAAGCTCATCCAGAGGAGTTGGTTGAAGACAAAGTGATCCAGGATGAAGTTCGGTTGAGCCTGCGGGCGCTGACACCCGATCAGCGGCAGGTGGTGACATTGAAATACATCGAAGGCTGGGAAAATGAAGAAATCGCAGCCGCCCTGCAGAAACCTGTAGGAGCGGTCAAAGCGCTGCAGCATCGGGCGATCCTGGCTTTGAAGAAAATGCTTGTTGAATGAAAGGTATGGCTATGTTACCTAAAGATGAAATTGACCCCGAGGTTCTGCGTAAGCTTCAGACATTGAAGGCGATCGCTCCGAGAGATGCCCGGAAGACTGCCGAAGGACATGCAGCCTTCATGGAGATTGCAAAATATGAATTAGAGGGCGTATCCCCAATGGGCGAAAAGCGTCATAACGGTTGGAAGTGGTCAAAAGATTCAAATCAGACCCTCCACCGAAAGGAGCATTCGCGCATGTTTAACTTTATTACCACCCTGATTGTTGTACTTGGCCTCCTGGTGGGAGCAAGTGGTGTCACGGTTGCCGCCGCACAAAGCAGCCAACCAGATCAGGCATTGTACAGTGTCAAGCTGTTGAGCGAGGACGTCCGGTTAACCATGGCAGGAAACCCCGAGACGCAATACCAGCTCTCTATGGAATTTGCTTCCCGCCGGGCTGCAGAAATCCAAACCATGCTGCAGGCAGGCGAGGTTCCTGGTGAAGCTGTACAAACCAGGTATCAGAACGAACTTGAACAAGCCGTACGGTTTGCTTCCGAATTACCCACTGCCCAGGCCATCCAGGCACTGCAGCAGATCCAGGAACGTTTGCAGACCCAGCAGCAGGCGCTGCTGAAGGTACAAGTGAACGGATCTCCCACAGCCGAAGCCGTTCTGCTGCGCAACCGTGAGATGATCATGCAGCATTTGAAGTGGGTGCAGGACGGACTTGCAGACCCCACCAAATTCAAGGATCAATTGCAGAACGAAGAGCAAAATGGCAATGGCAGCCCCGCAGTTCTGCCCAGCCAGGCAGCAGTTGGGAACGGCGAAGGGAACCCGTGGACTACCGGGACGCCCACACCATTGAGCGGATATGGTCCCGGACCTGGTCCTTCCACTACGGCCACTCCTGAGGGTTACTTTGGACCTGGACCAAAGCCTACGGATATTCCAGGAAAAGGTGGAAAACATTAAATTCGAATTACAGAAAAGAAGACCGCTGGATGAGAAACCATCCAGCGGTTTTTAGTTGATAGCATGCATATGGTCATGTTACCAGTCCAGTGCAATGACAAATTGAGAAAGGAATCACCAAATCAGGAAGGTGCAAAGGAAATGCGCAGGGTTCCGGTTCCTTCTTGTATGAACAACCTGATTCTGCTATAGTCAAGAATATCAAGTGAGGTCAAATGTCCAATAANNTGGTGGGATTTCCCTCTGTGGGATTCGGCTGGAGGAAGATCACCCTGCTCATCCTTGCCGGATTGATGATTCTGGTGAGCGCTGTGATCCGTATCCTGGCAATCCGCCTGGAAAAGATCAAGGAAAAAAAGACGATACAGTAGATCCGCTTCGAGCTGTTGTTCTTCGAGCCGGCGAATCTCCCGCACCGTCCCATTCCAGGGTGGTTTTTAATGGGTGCCTCGAGACTTGGTTTGGAATGGGGGTTATGCCAGAATCCGCCGGACGCAATCACCCCCGCCCAGAAAGCCCAATTCAGTAACGGCAAATGCAATTCTCTCAAAGGTCTCTTTCCGATCGTAAAGCGGGAAGAATCAAAACGGCTGCCCTGCCCGCCAACTCAAAGGGGAAATGAACGAACATGATGTGCGGTGGTTGATCCCGGGTGATCGCACGGATGATCTTCTGAACAAGATCCATGATGGACTCCCTTGGAGTCGTTAAGTTCATGATCAAGTGATATAAATCGAATTCGTTCGGTATTCTATCGCGTCCAGCAGAATGGAATTCACAGAAGACTGATCAGGGCTGGAAATCCCTGTTCAATGAGCCAGTAAATTCCAGCTGCCAGCAGGCCGGTCGCCGGAATGGTGATCAACCAGGTGGAGAGAATTTCCCCTGCCACGCCCCAGCGAACCTTGCTCAAGCGCTCGGCAGCACCCACACCCATGATGGCAGTGCTGACCACCTGGGTGGTACTGGTGGGGCCGCCAAGCAATGAGGCTGTGAGGGTCACGATGGCAGAGGATACCTGAGCGGAAAAACCATGAATGGGACGGATGCGGTAGAATTTTGATCCCAATGTGCGGATGAGCTGCCATCCGCCCGTGGCAGTGCCCAGGGCAATTGCTCCTGCACCCATCAGCACAACCCAGTCGGGTACCACGAATTGATCAATTTGTCCGCTGACCAGCAATCCAAGAGTGATGAGACCCATGGACTTGGGCGCGTCATTGGAGCCATGACTCAATGCCAGTCCAAAGGAGGTGATGATCTGCAATTTCCTGAATACACCGTTGATTCTGGGGGATGCTTTCCATGAAAGAAGAAACACAAGCTGGGCGAAGAGGTAGCCCGTAAGGAATCCGAGAATGGGTGAAATGAATAACGAAATCAAAACCTTTGCCACACCAGCCATCAGTATTGCTTTGAAACCAGCTCCCATGACCACTGCGCCGATAATGCCCCCAATCAGTGCATGCGAAGAACTGCTGGGGATGGCAAGCACCCAGGTAAGCACATTCCAGATGATGGCGCTGAGGAGCGCGGCGATGATGACCTGGATGTTCAGGAACTGCGCGTCTGCGATCTCCCTTCCGATGGTATTGGCAACCGCAATTCCAAAAACAAGCGGACCAGCAAATTCCGCTACAGCGGTCAATAGCAGAGCGGCACGAGGCTGGATTGCGCGGGAGGAGATCATGGTTGCCACAATGCTGCTGGAGTCGTGGACTCCATTGAGAAAAGCATAGGCGACGCCGAGACCAATCAGAATAAGGAGGGAAAGGGACATCTGCTCTTTCAGCTTGTCTTAACAACGATGTCCGCCAGCACATTGGCGGCTTCATCACCGCGATCAGCTGCATTGCTGAGATGCCGATACACTTCACGCAATTTCAGCATTTTGATCACGTGCCTTACATCATCNNAGCGCCTTGGCGCGCTGGGCATGCTCGGCAGTCACCCCCGGGTGATCCTGCAATCGTTCGACCGCCTTCATCAATTCGAATGTGGCATCCCGCAACAGTGAGCACATGCGGACCATATAGGATGTGGGTTCCACTTTGAGAATGACAATTTCAGACATCGTGCTGAAACCGTAATCCAGTACATCATCGATTGCCCGCGAAAGTGCAAAAACATCTTCCCGGTCAAATGGCGTGATGAAAGTGCGATTCAGTTCGTCGATCAGGATACGACGGGCTTCGTCTGCTTCCTTTTCCTTGGCGGTCAGTTTATCAGCGATCAGCTGATCTGGCTGGGTGACATAAGCTTTAAGCAGCTCCATACCTTCAAGAGTAATGGAAGCCTGTTCCAGGATTAAATTAATAAAGACGTTTCGACGCTTTCTAAATATCTTCAACATGAAAACCTCCCCTGCAATTCTTTAATCCAGATGCAAATTGAATACCAGGAGCCATACGTTTGTAGATCCAGTCTTTAATTGGTTATGCTTACCCAAAGATGCAGGAAGGAGTCCATTGATCACCAGATTAATTAATCTCCATTATAGACTTGATCTTTAGATTCTGTGAATGCCATGTTTTACAGGATGACTGGCTTGAAAATCACCCAGGTAAACTGATTGCGAAGATCAGGACCAATTCACTTTGATTTGCAGCTTTTGCCGAAAAATCTTAAAAATCTTAAAAACTATTAATGATTGCACTGCAAAAACG
>DNOU01000168.1 GCA_003501835.1 Anaerolineaceae bacterium
AAGAATATATTCTGCCCGGTGTTCCATGGACTTCATTTTTTGAAACCACCAACGGAATTGCCTTTCATGGTACCTACTGGCACAATAATTTTGGGGTGCCCATGAGTCACGGGTGCATCAATATGCGCATGGACGAAGCCAAATGGATTTTCCGCTGGCTAACCCCCAAGACGGACCTTGCCAAAATGAACACTGTAGGACAGGGTACACTGGTGAAGGTTTTTGAAGATTAGGTCACTGCAATCCCGCTGGAACTTCATTCCCCACAAATTCCATAAATACCCGGTTCCCAAGCAATTTTCCTCTTTTGGTTAACCTTACAGCCCGTTCCGGGACATTAATCCATTCAATTAACCCTTCCCGAAGCAGGTGGCGCAACTGATCCGCGAAAATAACTTCCAGGTCGCTGCCGAATCTGTTTTTGAAACGCTTTGCTGAAACACCCTCTGCGGTCATCCTCAAACCAACCATCATCATTTCCTGCATTTGATCCCATTTTGAAAGCAGACTGCCAGCCAGGGCTGCCGGGCTGAAGGGGAATTGACCCTCCCTCCCATCACTCATTCGTTGCAGGTAATCAAATACTGAATGTACGTTCTCAGTCCGCGTGCCGTTGATGAAGCCATGCGCCCCTGCACCGAATCCAAAATAAGGTTCGTATTCCCAGTACTGCAGGTTGTGGCTGCAACGTCCAGAATTGCCGCGTGCCCAGTTGGAGATCTCGTATTGCTCAAAACCTTGTGCCGCCAGGTAATCTTCTGCAAATTCATACATTTCTGCTGCCAGGTCATCATCAGGAAAGTCAATCAACCCCCGGTTTGCCCAATGCGCCATGGGCGTACCTTCCTCAATGGTCAGTGAGTACAGGGAAAGATGATCCACCCCTGAGGCTGCCGCGAGTGCGAGGGAGCTTTGAAAACGCTGCAGTGTTTGACCCGGGATGCCGAAAATCAGATCAAGATTGATATGTTTAACACCCGCTTTTTGGCAGTACCCCACAGCCTGCAGCACATCAGAAAACGTGTGCTTCCGATCCAGAATTCGCAGATCCTCAGGATGTGCAGACTGCATTCCGAAACTAAAACGGTTAACCCCCGCTTCAACAAATCCATTGATGCTTTCTTCAGTGACGGTTCCAGGATTCGCTTCCATGCTGATCTCAGCATCTTCCAGTAACTGAAAGGATTCTCGTATTGTTTTGAGGATTTGGTCCATCTGCATGGGTGTCAGGAGAGAAGGGGTTCCACCCCCAAAGAAAAGGGTATGCACTGAGGTGCCGGGATCTGATTGTCTCCCCGCCCATCGCACCTCTTGACTCAGCGCGTCCACGTACTGAGGGATCAACCTGGAAAGCCCTGCAAATGTGTTAAAATCGCAATATCCGCACCGTCTGCGGCAAAATGGAATGTGAAGATAAATGCTCGAGTGTGACATGCTGTGTAGAATATCACACTCCACCCTTGATGAAAAGGAAAAGAGGGTCTAGAGCCGTATGGTATAATTTTGGCTCATGAAAAACCCAGAAAAGAGAACCAATGACGGAATCCAATCCTTCTGCAACTAAAGTATGTCCAACCTGCGGCACGCGGTTGAGTGAGAATGCCACCCGCTGCCTGGTTTGCGGCAGAACCTTTACCTCCCCGACTCCTTCTAAAAAAACAGATTCTGCTCCCATCCAATCGACCCGGCTGCCGGAAGTTCACCTTTCCCTGCCATTGGCCATCGGCCTGGGGGTGATCATCCTCGCCCTGGGTGCCTTGATTGTGTTCTTTGGCCTGCAATCATCGGGTATGGTGACCAATGCAACCACCACTCCCACCCTCACAGTAACGCCAACCTTCACCATCACACCTCTGCCATCTCCCACTGCCACCGAAGGTCCAACAGCCACACCCGAACCTCCCCTTGAGTACACGGTCAAAGTCGGTGATTATTGCTCGAACATTGCCGCCATTTACCATGTATCCATTCAAGCGATCATTGAGTTGAATAATCTACCCCCTGAGTGTGGAACGCTTTACGAGAATCAAAAGCTGCTTATTCCCCGTCCCACGCCCACTGCTTCCCCGGCGCCCACGGGGACCCTTGCTCCGGCTGAAGCCACTGCTCAGGCATGTGGTGTGGTACCCTACACCGTCAAAGATGGCGACACCCTGGGGTCAATTTCCATCAATTACAATATCAGCGTGGAATCGATCAAGAATTTCAACAACCTGACATCAGATAACGTGTGGATTAACATGTATCTTTCGCTACCGCTTTGCGAGAGGCGACCAACGGAAGGTCCCACACCCACACCCACGGCGCCTCCACCTTACCCGGCGGTCAATCTTCTTCTTCCTGCAGATGGTACGGTATTTACCAGTGCGAATGACACGATCACGCTTCAATGGGCATCTGCCGGCACACTGCGTGAGAATGAAGCTTATGCGGTGAACGTTGAGGACGTGACAGCCGGTGGTGATGCGAAGATCACCCAGTATGTCACCGACACCAAAATGATCGTTCCAGTTTCCATGCGCCCCACGGATAACACCAATCACATCTTCCGCTGGTCCGTGGTGGTCGTGCGGCAGAACAATACCACCCAGGATGGTCAACCGGTATATGTGACCAACGGCATTGTCAGTCAGAGCCGTGTCTTTGGTTGGTCGGGTACGGTCAGCTCTACCCAGGCGCCTTAATCAGACAATGCGTATTGAAAATCAGGGGCGTGCTTTTCTGAGCACGTCCCTTTGATTATCTGGACAAAAACTTGTCTGCCTGCATGGCTGCAGCTGCCCCCATCCCTGCAGAAGTGACCACCTGTCTGAAGGTCGGATCCGCCACCTCGCCCGCAGCAAACACACCGGTCACTGAAGTGGCAAGGTGGGAATCCACCTGAAGGTACCCTCTGGCATCCATCGCCAGTTGACCCTGGAACAATTCAGTATTGGGATTGTGTCCGATGAAAATGAACACCCCGTCAGTTTCCAGTTCGGAAATTTCCCCGGTCTTGACATTGGTCAAACTGACCTTCTTCACTCCGTTCCCGCCTTCGATTTCATTGACCACAGTATTCAGTATCATACGAATCTTCTTGTTGGATTCAGCACGTGATTGCAGAAGCGCTCCGGCTCGGAATTCATCCCTCCGGTGAATTATCACGATTTCCGAGGCAAATCGGGTCAGAAAAAGGGCTTCCTCCAAAGCACTGTCACCGCCTCCCACAACCACCACTTTGCGGTCCCGGAAGAACCAACCATCGCAGGTTGCACAATACGACACACCCTGCCCGGTAAATTCCTGCTCCCCGGGGACATTTAGATGCACCGGGCTGGCGCCAGTGGCAATGATCAGGCTCTCTGCCAGGTAGGTTTTACTGTACGTCTTGATCTCGTAGGGACGCTTTGAAAGGTTCACGCTTGTTACCGTATCCATCTCAATTCGGGCGCCGAAATTTTCAGCTTGTTTCTGCATCAGTGTAGCCAGCTCCACCCCGCCCACCCCATCGGGAAAGCCCGGGTAGTTTTCGATCATATTGGTCAGGGACGCCTGACCACCAAGATCTGTGCCGGTCAATACCAGGGGGTTGCGCTCCGCCCGAGCGGCATACAATGCTGCAGAAAGACCTGCCGGTCCTGAACCCAGAATGATTATTTGTTCGTGTTGTGATTCGTTCTCGTTCGTCATCTCTTTAACCAACTTTCAGATTAATTTTTCACCGCTTGATCAGTGATTTCCAACCCTTTTTCCAGCACCGCGAACCCTTCCGCCAGTTGATCTGGTGAAATGATCAGAGGTGGGATCAAGAGCACAGTGTGCCAGTGTGTATATAGAAAAACGCCTTGGTCCAGCATGTATTTCCTGAACGCGGTCATCTCCGGGCTTGATCCTCCAAACGGCGCCATAGGCTCACGGGTTTCTCTATTCTTTACAATCTCAATCACTCCGAATAACCCTAAAGACCGCACTTCGCCAACCGAAGGGTGGCGGTCTACAAGCTCTGCCAGCATATCCGCCATGACCTTTCCGGTCTCACGCGCTTTCTCCACCAGGTGGTCTTCCCGCATTACTTCGATCGTGGCAATGGCTGCTGCCAGCGAAATGGGATGCCCGTTGTAGGTGAGTCCACCCTCAAAAACCCGCTCGTTGAAAGTGGCCGCGATCTCCGGCTTCATGGCCACCGCCCCCAATGGGGCATATCCCGAGGTCAGCCCTTTTGCCATGGTCATGATATCTGGTACCACCTTCCAGTGATTCACAGCGAACCACTCGCCGGTGCGCCCAAACCCGCTCATCACCTCATCAGTAATCAGCAGAATACCGTATTTGTCGCACAAAGCGCGCACTCCCGGTAGATAACCTTCAGGGGGGATGAGAATGCCGTTCGTCCCTGTGACCGTTTCCAGCATCACCGCAGCGATCGTGTTCGGGTTCTCAAATTGAATGATCTCTTCCAGATGAGCCAGGTATTCACGGGTGAACTGCGTTTCGCTCACTTCCGGTTGGTTCTGATGAAATACGGATCGGTAACGGTAAGGGTCCAGGAAGTGCACCACGCCAGGCATCACCGCCGGTTCCCAGGCTGTGCGCCTTGGATCCCCGGTCAAAGCCAGAGCGCCGTAGGAAGCGCCGTGGTATGAGCGGTAGCGTGCGAGGATCTTTGTTTTCCCTGTGTATGCCCG
>DNOU01000090.1 GCA_003501835.1 Anaerolineaceae bacterium
AGGGGAAGCGCGCAAGACTGGCTTCCCAGAATGAAGAGGAAGTGCTTCCTGCCGCTGACTGAGGATCAGTCCAACGGCGTACGCATTAACTGGATCTCCATCCCTCTAGCGGTGCTCGCCAGATGCGTCGGATAGAATTTTCCGCCGCTGATCCAGGTAAGCATGCCCTGCAGCAAGCCTTGAATAAAGGCTGCAATTGTGCTCGCTTCCTGTTTGTCCGCAGAAGCCACCGGCAGAATCACCGTCGCCACTTTGTCAGAATTCTCGAGAACGACCCTGAGGTTCCACCTGGAGTTCATCCACTCCACCAGCGCCTCGAGACCCTTAAAGGTCCTTTTTTTCAGCGGCAGCATGCGAATGGAGGAATCCAGCAAACGAATTTCTTCACCGCAGAGGCGAAGCAGAATATCGAATTCCTCCCTGCCCGCCATCAAGGAAATTCCGACTCTGGCCATGGAATCCAGATTACCGGCCGTATCCGCCTCCTCCCCCATTATCAATTCCATGCCATCTTTGAACAGCTCTTGCGGAGTTGTGGGACAATGATCGATCAATGAAGTCAACCTCGTTTAGGAGGGTCAGGTATCCATTTCAGCAAGGATGCCGTAAAGCAGCTCGAGGAGGACGGTTTTCACCGAACTCTTCTTGCGGGCAACACAGGGCATGATCTTGATGCTCGGATCGAGCCGCAAAGCTACACGCATATCTTCGATCTCCCAGGCATCAGCGCAATCCTGCTTGTTGGCGGCCACAATATACGGGGTTGGAGCATAGGCGTGGAAGGTTTCGAGGATGGAGCGTGCTTCGCGAAAGGTCTCAGGGCGGGTACTGTCCACCATTACGATAAACCCGAGCATCCCTTCTGAAAGGATTTCCCACATAAAATCAAACCGTTTTTGACCCGGCGTGCCGAAGAGGAATAGCACCAGGTCATCATCCACCGTGATACGCCCGAAGTCCATGGCAACAGTCGTTGTTTCCTTGACCTTCTCCGCTTCAGCGGTGATCTTCTTCTCTGTGGATACGACGTCAATCTCGCTAACAGATCGGATCAGCTCTGTCTTTCCTGAATTAAAGGGGCCAGTCACCACAATTTTCACGGTTTGTGTTTGCATAGGTCACAATCCTTCGCATTCCCTACAAAGAGCGTATCCGGTCAATGAGGCGGTTGACAATCGATTTTTGTTCATCTTTGTTCTCTGTGATGAAAGTATGGATGGGTAAGTTGAGCGGTCCGGTCGAAGGTCGAATGATCTCGACAATGCCAGCCTGGACCAGAGCGTACACCACCCGGCGGATTTCCATTTCATTCAAACGGGTCGTATGGGCAATTTGGGCAATCGTGTTCTTGGGGTTGACGTACGAGACCACGCGCCATTCCTCGCCGGAAAGATTGATCGAGCGGATATTCGTCCCTGGACGATCTGAGAACTTGAGTGCCATATCCAGCGAGGGAATCTCATCCTTCAGTTGCTCATATTCTTTCAGGCGGTGGGCACCTTCGACGATGAGGTCTTCCATGCTCTCCCATACAAGTATGTTGCCTTCCGGTGCGGTTTCTCCGCCTTCGAAATGGAAGGATCCCTCTTCCCACCCAAAGAGCTGCTTAATCACCGCCACATAATGCAGACGCAGGGTATTGAGAATCTCATCCTGGCCGAGATAACCGCCATTAACCAGGCTTAACCCCAGTTCTGCCGGCTGCATCGCATTGAATCTTTCCTGCATGAGCACCAGCTGCGAGCGCTTGATCATTCTGTACGAGGCGAGGATTTTCAAAAGATCAAAGTTTTGACTGGAATTCTGTGCAAAGGAAATCTTCCCATCACGAAAATAGATCGCAACATTTTCGCTTTGACCTTCAATGAATAACGCACCGGTCTTCGCTGCAATGTGGATCAAATTCAACAATTGTGTAATTGAAAAATCGCGAAGATTTCCTTTTAAAGCCATGCAACTTCCTTGACCACCTTGATTGCCTGAAGAGATTATACAGGCAAGGCAATGGGGCGTCAATTCACAGGCTTGTAAGCTTGCCAGTGAAGGACACGGGTTTGGGTATAATCATATGCAGCACAGATGTCATTGAAGGGACCACACATGCCTGCAAAGTTGATTTTCAACCCCACATCGAACCAGAGCCGTGCTTCTGAATTCCTGCCCGTTGTGGAATCCGCAGTGGCTGCTTATCCCGGCACGGAACTGACCATCACCCGGTCGCACGGACACGCAACCGCCCTGGCGAAAAATGCCTCAAAGGAGGGATTCGATCGCGTCATCGCACTTGGCGGGGACGGCACCACCCACGAGGTGGTCAATGGGTTGATGGAAATCCCTGCAGATCAACGCCCGGACCTTGGGATTGTTCCTCTCGGCTCTGGTAATGATTTCACAATCGCCGGAGGTTTGAAAGGAACTCATGGAGATCTTCTCGAGCTGGCCTTGCGTGGAACCAGCCGCAGCGTGGACATCGGTCTGGTGGAAGATAACCTTGGACGTAAGGAATTCTGGGTGAACTCCCTGGGGGTGGGTTTTGATGCGCTCATCAATATCTACTCCCGCAGTGTGCACTTGTTCAGGGGGTTTTGGGTCTATTTGCTGGCTGCCCTGCGGGCAATTCTCTTCAATTACACTTCCTTTCATTTTGATGCCAGCATCGACAGCGCCGCCTGGCAGGACACACTGTTGATGTTGACCATTGTCAACGGGGTGCGGGAAGGCGGAGCTTTCATGATCGCACCCGAAAGCAGTCTGAGCGACAACCGCCTCAACTTTTCTGCTGTGAAATTGATTTCACGCTTACAGATGCTTAGAACGCTTACAGCCTATATGAATGGCAC
>DNOU01000060.1 GCA_003501835.1 Anaerolineaceae bacterium
TTGAACCACTTTTCCAGGCTGTCTGTAAAGCTCTTCCAGCAGACGGAACTGCGATACGCTCAGCGGCGGAGTCAACTCGGTGCCATTTATATACACCCGGCGTGAGCGTTCTTCCAGCACCAGGCTGTTACTGATGCTGAGGGCAGGGTATTTATCCTCCAGAGGCATGGTGGCATCAGAGGCATAATAAGCAAATGTCTGCACCAGGGCGATTTGGATAATATCGCCATCCTCCAGGATCCGGTTGTCTTCGATTCGGGATCCATCCAGGTAGGTTCCGTTTTTTGACCCCAGGTCCTCCAGCAGAGTGGTTGAATCTTCCAGACTTAACCGGGCATGGTAGCGCGAGACCTGGCGGTCCTGGATCACCACATCACATTCAGGTTCCCGTCCGATGGTGACTGAGGATTTGATCAACCAGCGTCTTCCTGTAAGCGGTCCGTTCTTGGCGACCAGCACCGGGTATTCACTGGATGATCGTCTTTCTTCCTGATCTTGTGAAAATGGCTTGTCCAATTCGCCCATTCAGATGGTCCCACCTCTCATGTATAATATATCAGAACTTGGTCATTTCCAACATAACAGAGTCGTAAAATAAAAAGAATTGAGGCTTGGAATGCCTGTTCCACTGAAGACAGGTGAAATATTACGCGGTAGATATCGCATCCGCCGGATCATTGGTCAGGGCGGTATGGGATCAATCTACCTCGCCGATGACCTGCGCCTGGAAGGCCGTCAAACGGCCGTCAAGGAAGTGGAATATGACAAGACGCTTCCCCCCAACCTCATCCAGGAAACACGTGATCAATTCTTCCGCGAAGCAACCATTCTCGCCCGCCTGGACCACCCCAATCTTCCCAAAGTCTCTGATTATTTCTCCATCGGTCCTCACGATTACCTGGTGATGGATTTTGTCCCCGGAGATGACCTGCGTACTTTGATGCTGCAGGCTCGTGAGAAGGACACCTTTCTCAGCGAATTGGATGTGCTCAACTGGTCGAATCAGCTGGCAAATGCCCTGTCGTATCTCCACAATCAAATACCGCCCATCCTGCACCGCGATATCAAACCCAGCAATCTGAAACTCACACCCAACGGACTCGTCAAGCTGGTGGATTTTGGCCTTGTCAGGGTACTGGCTCCGGGAGAAGTGACCATCACGATTTTACAGGGACAGGGCACTGCATTATATACACCGCTTGAACAATACGGTGGGGATATTGGTCATACCGATGCGCGCAGCGATATTTTTGCCTTTGGCTCCACACTTTACCACTTGCTGACCAACAAGCCACCCGCTGATGCGCGTGAGCGGTTTCTCAATCCCCTCTCGCTTGTCCCGCCTCGATCGATCAATCCATTGATCAACCCCAAAACTGAAAAAGCAATCCTGTGGGCGATGGAATTACATCCCGATGCCCGGCCTGAGAATGTGAATGAATTCCGCGAAGCGCTGATAGGCGATCGCCCCATCACACTCCGGACGATTACCCAGACGGCAATGGCAACGCGGTCCTTTTTGACCCGCACCGATCAACAGTTGATCATCGGCACCCTGCTATTAGCCGGGTTGACCCTTTTGATCACGCTGCTTGGTTGAGGCACCGCCGACTTTCCTTTGTTCCACCACATACCAGGCTGCTGCAGCCCCAATGCCGATGAGGCATCCTACCAGGGCTCCAATTAAGCTCGCCCAGGTGCCCAGCTGCTGCAAGATCGTTTTCACCCCTGGCAAACCCACCGAAAGCATCAGGTAAATCAGGTAACTGCAGCAGATCATTAACACGGCAGTCCGCAGCCGCCAAAGNNGGTGCTGATCGTCACCACGAACCAATCTGTCACATCCGGCAGTCCCCTCTGATGACGTGTCTGCACGACGGGAATTGCAGCCTGGGTGGGCAACGGCGTGGGTTCACTCCCTGACGCTGTGGTCGGTGCCGGTGTGGGTTCAATTGAGGTAATGATCCCACCTGCATTTGTAATATCTACACGCATTATTTGCGAGACCATCGCCGGGTCAGATGTCACTTTAAGTTCAAGCAGACCCGTGCTGGGGATCTTGTAGGTGGTACGTGCCACGCCTGCAGTGGTCTTCGTTTCCACCTGTTCCACGGTGCCGCTGACTGACCGGGTATCGATTAAAAACCGGACGACCGTCCCATCTGGAACAGGATTTCCATTATGGTCGCGAATGATGCCGGTTCGGATGGGCAGTGTATCTCCCGGCTGGAATGAAAGTGTCTGGGTCGGTTCAGCGCTTGGGCTGACTGTCGATCCCGGTTCAGGCTGAAGTGTGTCCAGCATCAATGGGATGATCTGCGAAGGATCCGGCATGGTGGCAACCATGAGATCATATCCTGCACCGGGAACCGTCACCGGCAGGCTTCCGGCAGGACGGAGTTCCTGAAAGAGCACCCGTGCTGCAGTATCCACAAAAACCGGAATTTTACTGTACAGGGCATAATACGCGGTCAGCTTGGAAATATCCGTGGCATCCAGGAAATACGGCGCATTGAATGCAAAACCAATCAACTTCTTGTTTCGCACCAG
>DNOU01000048.1 GCA_003501835.1 Anaerolineaceae bacterium
CCGAGCTGGCCTATGAAGCTTACCGCAAAATCTGTCCACCCAACCGCAGCCAGGATATCGAAACTTATAAAGCTGAACCTTACGTGACTCCCGGCAACATCGACGGTCCACTGTCTGAATATTATGGCCGCGGTGGTTGGACCTGGTACACGGGGTCCTCGCAATGGCTGCACCGTGTGGCCACGCACTGGATTCTGGGTATTCGACCGCAATTGGATGGTTTGTTGATTGACCCCGCCATACCTGCACACTGGGATGGCTTTAAAGTCACACGCAAATTCCGTAACGCAACCTACGAGATCGCAGTACAGAACCCTGATCATGTAAGCAGAGGTGTGCATTCCATTTTTGTGGACGGGAATCTCATCGAAGGTCAATTGATGCCGTCATTTGCTGACGGGAAAAATCATGTTGTAAAAGTAATCATGGGCTAACCCGGATGCCGAGCCATCTTCGGGATGCAGCAACAGGCTGGAAAGGAGAGAGAATATACAATAAAAAACGCAACACCGTTTTCACTTTCAAGTTCTACTCAATCTTTAAGAGGAGATGAAACAATGAAAAGTCAAATAAAACTGATGAGCCTGCTTCTCATTGCTGTCTTTGTCCTGGCGGCCTGCGCCCCAGCGGCAACCCCCACACCCACGGAGACACCTTCCGCACCCACCGCCACGGTGGTCGAGAATACTCCAACCGAAGCGCCTACCGCAGAACCCGTAACGCTGCGCTATGCCAACTGGAACCTCGGCACAGAAGAGGAAAACAACATCCAGCGGCAATTGGTCAAGGCTTATACCGATCTTCACCCGAACGTGACCATCGAGTTTGTGGACATGTCCGCTGAGGGCGGTTGGGAAGCCAACCTCACCTCATATGCAGCCAAGGGTGAGCTGCCCGATGTATTCGCAGCCAACAATGTGCCACTCTATGTCCAGAATGGGTGGGTTGCCGACCTCTCCGAGTTCACTGCCAACGACCCCGACTGGGTGAATGTGCCGCAGGTGCTGAAGGATTCATTCACCTACTCCGGCAAGGTCCTCGGTCTGCCGGCCGCTCAATTCTTC
The DNA here is from genome assembly GCA_003501835.1 of Anaerolineaceae bacterium. Classification (GTDB taxonomy): domain Bacteria; phylum Chloroflexota; class Anaerolineae; order Anaerolineales; family Anaerolineaceae; genus UBA6107. Next base: position 1,065 of record DNOU01000048.1, read on the forward strand.
ATGGGCTACTTTGTCAACAAAGACCTGTATGAAGCCGCCAACATGGACGCACCGGAATATGGTTTTACCCTGGAAGAGTGGAATAACGCCGTGACTGGTCTGAACAACCCCTCCAAGGGCATCCTGGGCCTGGACGAACAGGAGTTCGTGACCGGTTGGTATTCCAATGCAATCGATCCCAACTTGAAATGGTTCAGCTTCGACGGCCAGAAGATGAATTACAACTCCGCCGCATTCAAGGAAGCCATCGCCAAGACCGGGGAAATGAAGCCATACACCTGGCAGGGTTTGACCGATGAGCAGAAGACCAACTTCAAATCCACAGGTCCGTGGGAACTATTCCTGAACCAGGAAGTCGGCATGCGCTGGGATGCCTCTTGGGCGGTACCGGGTATTGTTTCGGGCGCCACCTTTGATTGGGATTTCATCGGTGTTCCGGGCGGCAATCAGGCGATTGTCTTCGATGTGATGGCAGTTTCCAAGACTTCTGCCAACCTGCAGGAAGCCTACAATTTTGCCAAATGGATGACCTTCTCGAAGGAAGCCTATCTCAAGGAAGTTGAACTCGCCAGAGCTGCCGGTTCAGCCCCCAAGATGCCTGTTTCGGTCGATGATGAATCGATGTCGCTTTACAAGGAATTCGTCAACAAGCCTGGCATTCTGGCTGCGTTGGAAAACCTCGATAACAGCATGGTTGAATCGCTGGCCAAGACAGTCCCGGGCTACATCAATGCCCGCTGGGAAGGCAAGCCTGGTATTGACATTGGCGAGGATCAAGATGTCAATATGTGGTTCATGTTCAATTTTGCAAACGATGGCCGCTACAAATACGAAGATTACTCTGCAAAATTGGAAGAGTTTGCCAATAAAATCCTGGCTGATGCAGCAGCCGAGATGAACAAGTAATGGTTTTGATGAAAATGGGCATTGTGGCGACACAATGCCCATTTTGGAAAATCTACCGGAATGATTTCCTCGGCTGGAGTTAAAAATGAAGGCTGTCCGATATCTCAGATTACTGATGGTCATCGCCATCCTTTTTTCCGCCGCACCGGTTTCGGCAGAGGGGCTGGGCGTAGACCGGCAAACCACGCCCATTCTCAACACTGATTCTGCCAGAGGTGAAATTGAAATCCGCGCAGATACATTTGGAATGCCACAGAGCAGTCATGCGGTCGCCAAATTGTATGACAGACCAAGTGTGTTCCTGGAGCCGGGTAGCTCTGTACATTTCGCAGTAACCATCCCGACGGACGGATTGTTTACCGTCGCATTTGACATGGCAGCCACCGAATCCTTCATCAACGCTCCAGAAGGCCAGTTGATGATCGATGGGAAATTCCCGTTGGTGGATGCACAACGGATTGTGTTCCCAGTTTTCTATCAAAACACCCGCGAAACCTTTTCGCAGGATCGTTACGGTAATGATGTCCTCATCCGGCAGGAGCGGCTGCTGCGCTGGTCGAGGGTGAACCTTCGGGATGTGAATTTCAGCCAGAAATATCCGTCTCAAATCTTCCTGTCCGCTGGGAAGCATGAATTTACGTTTACTGTGACCCGCGAATCCATGCTGTTGGGTAGCGTTTATCTAACCCCTTTTGCGCCCAATCTTACCTATGCGGAATACCTGGCAGCAAAACCAGCGGTGGATTCCACCGGCGTGCTGACCGAGATGCAAGCCGAGTTCCCCACTTACAAGAACGATACTTCCATTCGACCGGTCAATAGCCGCAGCCTGGAAGTGACGCCCTATGATACCTACAGATTGCTCCTGAACACAATGGGCGGCGAAAGTTGGTATCGCAGTGGCAGTGCTTTGTATTACCAGTTCGAAGTGCCGCAGGATGGAATGTACAACATCACCCTGCGGGCGCTGCAAAATTACAAAAACAATTTCACCGTTTTCCGGAAAATCACGATCGATGGTCTGTTGCCCTTTGATGAACTGGATCAAATCCCGTTTCCATCCTCCACTCAGTGGACCAACATCACCCTGGGAAATGAAGAGCCGTTCAAGATTTACCTGACCAGGGGCAGGCACGTTCTGGGGATTGAAGCTAACGACGCGCCTTATTATTCTGCCATTGAGAAAATTAAAAAGGTGCTGGTCGACATCAACGTTCTGTCGCTGCAGATTAAAAAGCTCACCGGCAACCAGGCTGACCAATTCAAGGAATGGGTCATCTCAGATTACATTCCCGACATCAGGGATCAATTGAACGCCATTGCCCTTGACCTGGAAAAAGATCTTGAAGTCTTGAAGGCGATCAACCAGAGCGAGGGCTCGCAGGAAGTGCTGTCCTACCAGATGGCAATCGATAACATCCGCTTTTTGGCCAATGACCCCGATAAAATTCCATCGCGGATGAACCGTTTCTCTGAAGGACCGGGCTCGGCAGCCCAACTGCTGGGCAATGTGTTACCTGAACTGCAGGGTCAGCCGCTGGCGTTGGACAAAGTGTATATCCACTCTCCCGATATGCCGCCTGCGCAGGTCAAGGTGCCGTTTGTAACTTCGGCTGTTGACGGAACGAAGCGTTTCTTTTATTCATTCCGACCGAACCCGTATCAATCCATTGGCGCCTCGGCGGATGAAATCGAGGTTTGGGTCAACCGCCCACGTCAATATGTCGATTTGCTTCAGACCATGACAGACGAATCTTTCACGCCCAAAACGGGGATCCGGGTGAAGTTTTCGATCATGCCCAACGAATCCAAGCTGGTGCTAGCCAACGCGGTCGGCATCCAGCCTGATGTTGCCCTGGGGGTCAGTACCAATCAACCTTATGAGCTTGCCATCCGCAACGCACTGAAAGATCTGCGCAGTTTTCCCGATTTTGATGAGTTCATTCGCATTTACTCCCCGGGTGCGCTGTTGAGCTACGTTATCAATGATTCGGTTTACGCCATTCCAGAAACGCAGGATTTCTGGGTGACCTTTTACCGCAATGACATCATGCAGTCGCTGGGCATNNAATACGCCGCTTTCCAACGGCTCCGGCTTCAAACCTTACCTGATGACTGCGCCATACCTCTTTAACTATGGTGCCAAGCTTTACAGCGAGGATGGCTTTGAAACCGCCCTGGGCAGCGAAGAAGCTCTCCAGGCGATCAGGTTCATGGCAGAGAGCTTCACCATCTACGGTATGCCGCTAACCACCTCGAATTTTTACGATAGCTTCCGGTATGGCAGTCTACCGATCGGAGTTTCCAACTTTGAGACCTACGTCAAGCTGATCACCGCCGCGCCGGAGATCGCCGGGTTGTGGGATATCGACCTGTATCCTGCCACAGTGTTGTCTGATGGCAGGGAGTTGCGCTATGCCACTGGATCGGCGCAGGCCAGTATCATGTTCGCCAAGACCGATAAGCCCGATGAATCCTGGGAGTTTATGAAGTGGTGGATGTCTACCGAAACTCAGATTGATTTCCAGCAGCAGCTTATCCTGAACTACGGCTTGGAATATCTGTGGAACTCAGCCAACCTCGAAGCTTTCCAGTACCTTCCCATCCCGGAGCACCACCGCGAGGTCATTTTGAAGCAATGGGAGTGGCTGCAAGAGCCCGTCAAATTGCCAGGCAGCTACATGCAGGAGCGCGAACTGAGCAATGCCTGGAACAAGATCGTCTTCGACAGTGTGAATCCCCGGGTGGCCACTGATGAATCGATCATCATTATTAATCGCGAGATCACACGCAAGATGGAAGAATTCGGATATTTGAAGAATGGCATGAAGATGAAGGAATTCAAGATTCCTTCGATTGAGACCGTCGAGAACTGGATGGGGAAAAATGGTCAATAACAGCATTCAGCGCACCTCGAAATTCAGATTGTTTCTTGCCAAAGAGGGCAACGCTTACGCGTTCATCTCCGGGTATGCGTTGATGTTTATCATCTTCATTGTGGTGCCAGTGTTGTTGGCTGTGCTGCTTTCCTTCACGCTGTTTGACACCATCCAATTTCCCACGTTTATCGGCCTTAAGAACTATGTCACACTGCTCACGCAGGATGACATATTCATGAAATATGTCCTGCCCAACACGATCGAATTTGCGGTCATTGTCGGTCCGGGAGGATACCTTCTCTCATTTATTCTGGCATGGATGCTGGCGCAGTTGCCCCACCTGCCTCGTACCATCCTGGCGCTCATCTTGTACTCGCCTTCGATGACTTCGGGTGTGGCCATGTCGGTGGTTTGGCTGTCCATCTTCAGTGGTGACCAGAATGGTTACCTCAACAGTCTGATGCTCAACTACAACTTCATCCAGGAACCGATCCAGTGGCTGCAATCACCACAGTATCTGATGCCCATCATGATTATTGTTACTTTGTGGAGTAGCATGGGGGTGGGCTTCCTGGCCATGCTGGCCGGTATCCTGGAGATCAACCCCGAAATGTACGAGGCCGGCGCTTTGGATGGAATCAGCAACCGCTTCCAGGAGATCATTTACATCACCATCCCATCAATGCGACCGCAAATGTTGTTCGGGGCGGTAATGGCCATCGTATCCACCTTCCAGGCAGGTGCCATTGGGGTCACGCTTTCCGGCGCCAATCCCACGCCTCAATATGCCGGGCAGTTGATCGTCAACCACATCGAGGATTATGGTTTCTTGCGCTACGAGATGGGTTATGCAGCAGCGATTTCAGTGGTGTTGCTATTAATGGTTTTGATTTTTGCCAGGGTTGCAAACAGCCTGTTTGGTAGCAGGGAATAGGTGAGACTATGAGTATATTCAAACCTAAACGCCATTCCGGGATCCATTACAGCGGCATGAATCCCAAAGGCTATCACCCAAGCCAGATCAAGTTTTATATCATCCTGCTGCCACTGAGCCTCTTTATGCTGCTGCCTATGGTGTTCATCATTTCGCATGCTTTCAAGCCGCCCGACGAGTTGTTTGCCTATCCGCCGCGCTTCTTCGTAACCAATCCCACCATCAAAAATTTCACCGACCTGTTCGCAAAGATGTCCAACTCCGGTGTGCCGGTCAGCCGTTACCTCTTTAACAGCATCGTCATCACCATTGTCACCATTGCCTTGTCCATCCTGGTCTCCACGACGGCTGCATACGCGCTTTCCAAGAAAAGATTCAGGCTCAAGCAAACGTTGTTTGCCGTAAACACCCTGGCGCTCATGTTCGTACCCATCGCTGTCACCATCCCGCGCTTTCTGGTCATCGAACAGCTTGGACTGATGGATACATTCTGGGTCCACGTGCTGCCGGCGCTGGCGATGCCGGTGGGGTTGTTCCTGATTAAGCAGTTCATAGATGGCATTCCCGACGAAATCATTGAAGCTGCGCGCATCGATGGGGCAAACGATGTGAATATCTATTACCAGATCATATTACCCATGATCAAGCCGGCTATTGCCACCATCGCCATTCTCACGTTCCAGGCTACCTGGAACAATGCGGATGTTTCCTCCCTGTACATCAACGACGAAAGTCTGAAGACCTTTGCGTTTTACATCACCACTCTGACCTCTACCACTGCCGGTGCGAACGCCGTTGCCGGCCAGGGAATTGCCGCAGCCGCCTCATTGATCATGTTTTTACCCAATTTGATCATATTTCTCATCCTGCAAAGTCAAGTCATGAGCACTATGTCACATTCGGGGCTCAAATAATGAAAAAGATTTCCCTGCTTTTTACGGTCATCCTGATTCTTGCTCTGACGCCAATCAAGGCCAGCGCAGAATCGCCCTATACGACTTGGGCGATGGGGCCAGGGGGTTCCCTGACCATGACTCAAGATGCCTACAATCCTGTCGCCGAAGTGGACCTTCCCATCTCAGCCGCACAAGATATGGTCATCCTGCCGGATGGCTCGCTGTATATCGCCGATACGGGCAAAGGGCGGATTATCAGGCTGGAGAACTTTGAAATCACGGCGACTTATGGTGAAGACGTCCTGCAAAGTCCGACCGGGCTGTTCGTAGACGAGGATGGAACCCTCTACGTAACCGATGCGAAGCTGAATAAGGTTTTCATCTTCGACGCTTCGGGCGCTTTGCTCAAGGAAATCGGCAGGCCGGTGGAGCCGCTGTTTGGTAAAAACCGCAACTTCCTGCCGCGCAAGATTGCTGTCGATGCGCGCAAGAACCTTTATGTGATCTCTGAAGGTTCGGTGGATGGAATTGTCCAGCTCAACACCAACGGTAATTTCATTGGCTACTTTGGTGCCAACTCGGCCACCATGTCGTTCAAGATGGTCATGCAGCGGCTATTTTTGACCCAGGAGCAGCTTGACCAGTTCGTCAAAAACGAAGCAGCATCCCCCTCCAATATCGCCATTGACAAACAGTCCATGGTTTACACCATCACTGCTGGTACCAGCCGCTCGATTAGTATCCGCAAGTTCACCATCTCCGGTAAGAACATCTTTCCCGAGACATTTGGCTCCACCACCTTCCGCGATATCGACGTAAGTGATAACGGATTGGTGCTGGCTGTCGACGCCAACGGGCAGATTTATGAATATGATCAGAATGGAACGATGTTGTTTGTGTTCGGTGCCCAGGACAATGGCGACCAGCGTCTGGGGACACTTCGCAACCCAACATCCATTGTCCGCTACCGCGAATACATTTACGTGCTTGACTCGGACAAAAATGCCATCGTCACCTATCAAACCACGGCATTTGCCCGTCAGTTGCACACCGGCGTCAACCTGTACATGAACGGCTTTTATCAGGAAGCCAAGCCATATTTTGAGGAAGTGCAAAAGGCTAATGGTTCGTTTATTATGCCTTATCAAGCCATCGCGGATGCCTATTACAAGGAACGCAATTACAACGAAGCGATGACCTCATATCGCTATGCCGAGGATCGCAAGGGTTATTCGCAAGCGTTCTGGGAGCTGCGGAACCAGGTTTTGCAAAGCTCGCTCTCTCCAGCCTTCTTATGGATGGGTGGTTTGTGGCTGGCCTCTGTGGTGGTGGGACGGTTGAACAGGCGCCACCGCTGGCTGGACCCCGTATTTACCTGGTTGCGCGGGCTGACTCGCTTCAAGCTGATCGATGATTTTGTTTTCATGTTCCGTTTCATTTCGAAGCCAGCCGACAGCTTTTACTATATCAAGACCAAGGAACGCGGCAGCCTGTTGTTCGCCGGGTTGATCTACCTGTGGGTGGTGGCAGCGCGCTTGCTCAGCCTCTACCTGACCGGGTATGTCTTTAATCCCTACCAGGATGTGGCGCTAATCCCGGTAGGCAATGAGATCGTGATCACTCTGTTGTTGATTGTCCTGTGGAATGCTGCCAATTACCTGATCTCAACCATCAGCGACGGCGAAGGACGCGTTCGTGACGTGCTCATCGGCACAGCATACAGCCTGTTTCCGTATGCACTGTTTGTTTTGCCTATCGCGCTCCTGTCAAATGTCCTGTCGTTCAACGAGGAGTTCCTTTACACGTTCTCGATGGACATTATATGGTTTTGGACAGGTTTGATGCTGTTCATTATGGTCAAGGAAATTCACAACTACTCTTTCTGGGAAACGGTACGCAACGTGTTGATTACCATTTTCACGATGGCGTTGTTTGTACTGACTGGCTATATTCTTTATGTGTTGTTCAATCAACTGTTCGAATTTGTCTCCGCGATTTTTCAGGAGGTCAGATTACGTGGCTAGAACACACTTATCGCTCCAGGTTCTGATCGCACTCCTGATGGCACTCGGTTTGCTTTTTGGGACGCAGACTGCCAGAGTGCAGGCCGACTCGCAGGCAGACCCTCCTGCCGGGCAGCCCGGAAAGGAAATTCCGGAGACGTACGAACTGGTGGGTGAAAACACCCACTTTCAGTTATATGCCAACCGGGACTCACTGGCGTTCAAGGTTGTTGACAAGCGCAGCGGGTATGTATGGCATTCAAATCTTGATGAAAAGATGGATGGTGACCGACTCAACAAGACATGGACAGCCTTTGCTACCAGTGGTATCAGCCTGGACTACCTGGATCAGAAAGGTACACCCCAACGGCTATCCATCACCAATTCCAATCGGGTCATTCAGTTTAGCCCGACCGGGCAGGGTTTCGAGGCTGCGGTCACCTTTCCAGATCAGTCCATTTCACTTCTGTTGCGCGTTAAGCTTGAAGATGCCGGTGTGAACGTTGAAATTCCCTTCGATTCGGTCCAGGAAGCAAACCCGGATTACAAAATTGGCCAGGTGTACGTTTATCCGTTCATGGGATACACCCGTGGTGCCACTACCCCCGGTTACATGTTCATTCCGGACGGTTCAGGCAGCCTGATCCGCTTTGCTGAGACGACCAAGGCTACCACCATGTATTATGGCCGTTATTACGGCGCAGATCTGGGAATGCTGGCTGAGCTGCCCTACAATCCCAGGGTCAATAGGGCTCTGAACATCTCATTGCCGGTATTCGGGGTGGTTCACGGCGAAAAGGAGAACGCCTTCATCGCCATCGTAGAAAAGGGCGCTTCCTATGGTGAACTCCAGGTGCACCCGGCGGGCATCATCACGAACTTCAACTTTATCTACAATATGTTCATCTATAACCAGACTTACTTTCAGGCGACCAACCGCTCCGGTGCAGGTGTCACCACTCTCCAAAAGGAGATCAACGCATTCGACATCAATATCCATTACCGCTTTTTGACAGGCGAAGAAAGCGACTACGTCGGCTTGGCCCGCAGCTACCAACAATACCTGGTGGATCAGGGTCAGCTTAAGAAGGTGGTCCAGGAAGGCAGTGATATCGGTATCAAGCTTGAATTCCTCGGCGCAGAGAAGGAGCGCGTCTTGTTCTGGTGGCGGCTGATCCCCATGACCACAGTGCAACAGATGGCGGGAATCCTGGATGCACTGCAGGTCAAGAATCCGGATGTGGTCTATCTTGGCTGGCAGCCGTTGGGAGTCTCAAGCATGCCTCCGAAATCACTCAAGATCGACAGCGGGTTGGGCAACCTGGATCAATTGAGTGACCTGGCAGCCAGGGTGCAATCGGAGGGGGGAAATTTCGCGCTGTACTTGAATCCGCAGAGTGCACTATTGAAGGAGGGCGGTTATTCTCCTCGCTACGACCTGGCTATGGCGATCACCAACGTCAATATGATCGGCTACAACCGTCATACGGTTAACTATTATCTCAATATCAATGCTGTCGACGAGCGGATCTCCAATCTCAACCAGGATGTGGTTTCAAAACTCAACGCAGGCCTGGCCCTGGATGGAATTGGGTCGATGTTGTATAGCGATTTCAAGGCTGGTAACTTCCTCAACCGCGAGGATGCCATCACGCGCTACCAGGCGTTGATGGAGGCTAACCCGGGTCGTAAGGCATTTTACCTACCGAACAGTTACATGTTCGCCTACATGGACGCCTATTACGACATGCCACTTTCGAACAATGGGTACATCTACATGACCGACTCGGTACCCTTTTTACAGATCGTCCTCTCCGGGTATGTGCCCTATTACGGCCCTGCAATGAATTTCTCGTCAGATCCGCAGACCGACCTGCTGCGGCATGTGGAATATGGGGTTTACCCGTCCTTCTACCTCACCGAGGAGCCGACCGGGAAGATCATCAGCACGCCTTCCTTCTGGTTGTACACTTCATCCTTTAAGCAATGGGG